>NZ_FNLB01000006.1:1945000-2227500 GCF_900104145.1 Pseudovibrio sp. Tun.PSC04-5.I4
GGCGGTGCATTGAAGACGATGTGAATGGCGTAGACATCTTTATCAAAGAACGCCGCGTGCATGAGCACTCCGCGTAGGATCAGCAATATCCGTTATACGCAGGGATGGTTTCGCTTGTCCCTGCCATGTGTTCACGCTGAGACTTCCGGCGATGTGAAAAGGTTTACCGCGTGCTTTGAGCAAGGCCTGCCCATGCGGTTGATCTTCCGCCTTAAACGCAATCGCCTTGAGGTTGGTGCCGTCATTGCCGCCAAGAGTCACACTCACATGCCCCTTACCAACCACCTTGGCAAACTTGATTGGCACAGATGGCAACGCAAAGACAGGCTCAGCATGAGATGCGCCGAACGGGCCAGCTCTCTCCAATGTATCAAGTAGAGTCAAATTT
Organism: Pseudovibrio sp. Tun.PSC04-5.I4; assembly: GCF_900104145.1. NCBI lineage: Bacteria > Pseudomonadati > Pseudomonadota > Alphaproteobacteria > Hyphomicrobiales > Stappiaceae > Pseudovibrio > Pseudovibrio sp. Tun.PSC04-5.I4. The sequence goes on from NZ_FNLB01000006.1 coordinate 1,945,389, forward strand.
GCGCCAGCAGGTGTCAGAACCCCGTCAATGGTCAACTCATGATCAGCAGAGGCCTTCTCTACATCATCAGCCAATTGCTCATTCAAGAACGCTTCAAACTCTTCAATCTTCTCTTTGCGCACAGTGAGACCGGCCGCCATCGCATGGCCACCGCCTTTAACAAGCAAGCCTTTTTCAACAGCAGCACGCACAGCTGACCCCAGATCAACACCAATGATAGAACGGCCTGAGCCTGTGCCCATACCGTCCTCATTAAACGCCATGGCAAAGGTTGGACGGCGGTAACGCTCTTTCAATCTAGATGCGATCAACCCAACCACACCGGGGTGCCAGCCATCCGCACCGGTCAAAAGCACAGCAGGAGGCATGCCATTGCCTTCCATCTTTTGGAAGGCTTGCCCTTCACCCTCTTCCAGCATGATAGATTCCAGAGCCTGACGTTCTTGATTGAGACGCTCCAGTGTCGCTGCAATGCGCTCACCTTCATCCCGGTCATCACAGGTCAGCAACTTCATTCCAAGGGCAGAATCACCAATACGCCCACCCGCATTAATGCGCGGGCCAAGCATATAGCCCAGATGAAAGGTCGTAGGTTTGCCGCTCAGCCGCGAGATATCCGCAAGGCAGGAAAGCCCCACATTCTCGCGCCGTGCCATAACCTGTAGCCCCTGCACCACATAGGCACGGTTCAACCCTTTGAGCGGAACCACATCACACACGGTCCCAAGTGCAACCAGATCCAGCAGATCCATCAGGCGCGGTTCTGCCCGCTGAGCAAACACACCGCGCCGTCTCAGTTCGCGGTTTAACCCGACGAGAAACAGGAAGCACACGCCAACGGCTGCCAGATGCCCCTGCCCGGAAAGGTCATCCTGCCGATTGGCATTCACCAGCGCATGAACCTCGGGAAAATCAACATCCACCTGATGGTGGTCTAAAACAATCACTTCAAGCCCAAGACGCTTTGCTTCCGCAAAGGCTTCAAAGGAGGTGGAACCACAATCAACCGTTATCAAAAGCCGCGCTCCATTGGCGTACAGCTGGTTGATCGCAGTCGGGTTCGGGCCATACCCATCAAAAATGCGGTCTGGAATATACACTTCCGGCTCGTTGCCAAGTTGCACCAGATAGCGCTTCATGATGGCCGAAGAGGTCGCTCCATCAACATCATAATCACCAAACACAGCGATCTTCACGCCCGCTTGAATGGCATCAGCCACCCGCGCACAGGCCTTATCCATATCCACCAGTTTGGATGGATCCGGCATCAGCTCTTTCATAGAGGGTGTTAGGAACCCCGGCGCTTCAGCCAGTGAAACATCCCGCCCGGCCAGCACACGGCCAACAACCTCAGGCAGGTCCGTTCTTTGGGCAATGGCAAGCGCCCGCGCCAACCCCTGATCATCAAGCCGCTCGCGCCAGACCCGTGAACTCAAAGACTTGTTGACACCAAGTACGACACGCCGATCAGCGCTGCTTGCATCCATTGTCATAACCATAGAAAAGAACTGCCCGGATTCATAACGCGTACCGCCGAAAAAGAGGTCCGGCCTCAAACTAGAATACGCGTAAAAAACAAGAATTAAAGCCGCTTTCCCACGTCTCGGTGTGTAAGTGGCCTCAAATGCAAAAGGGGCGAGTGTTTATCACACCCGCCCAATTTCATGATCTATCGTGCAAACAGCTGCAAATCAATCCAGATGGAACTTTTCCAGCTGATTATGCTGCGCTTCGATGAAGCGTACAGTGCCAGTGGTCGAGCGCATCACTACCGTATGGGTGGTGATGTGGTTGCGGCCAAACTTAACGCCCTTCAGGAAGTTGCCAGTGGTTACACCAGTTGCCGCGAAGATAACGTCTCCCCCAGCCATTTCTTCCAGAGTGTACTTGCGGTGAATGTCGTCAATGCCCATTCGTCCAGCACGTTCCACTTGCTCATCGCGGGTGATGACCAAACGGCCCTGCATCTGACCACCGATACAACGCAATGCCGCGGCAGCCAGCACACCTTCAGGTGCCCCGCCAATACCAACGTAAAGGTCGATACCGGTTTCTTCCGGGTCCGTGGTGTAGATAATGCCAGCAACGTCGCCATCGCCAATCAGGAAGATGGAAGCACCAGTGCCGCGAATTTCGTCAATCAATTTTGCATGACGAGGACGATCCAGCACACACACTGTCACGTCTTTGATTTCACAGCCCTTGGCCTTTGCAACAGCGGCTAGGTTTTCCTGAATAGGACGATCAAGATCGATCGTGCCTTCTGGGTAACCTGGACCAATCGCGATCTTATCCATATAGCTGTCTGGTGCGTTCAGCAGGCCACCAGCCGGTGCCAACGCAATAACAGCAATGGAATTAGGCATGTTCTTCGCGCAGATCGTAGTGCCTTCCAGCGGATCAAGCGCGATATCAACCTTAGGACCATCCTTGGTGCCGACTTGTTCGCCAATATAAAGCATCGGCGCTTCGTCGCGCTCCCCTTCGCCGATCACGACAGTGCCGTCGATCGGAAGCTGGTTCAGTTCGCGGCGCATTGCGTCCACAGCTGCCTGATCGGCAGCCTTTTCATCGCCCCGCCCACGAAGGCGTGCTGCAGATACAGCAGCACGTTCCGTAACACGTGCAAGTTCCAGTGTCAGAATACGGTCAAGAACGTCAGTTGCGTCCTGATGACTATCCGCCATTTAAACCTCTCGGGTGTCCTGTCATTCACGCATAAACGTGAGCTCAGTTATTTCAGGTTTTCTATACGTAGCATCTGTGGCTTACCAGAAGTTACATTTTCAGCAGCAATTGCATCCAGAGCTTCGCGCACAGCCAGCTCAGTGGTTTCGTGCGTGATAAGGATGACACTACGCGGTGCTGCAGGATCGCTTACACCATCCTTATCATTTCTGGAATGCGGTCCACGTTGAACAATAGACTCAAGGGAGATCCCTTTGTCCGCCATACAACGCGCAATTGTGGCAAAAGTACCGGCTACATCCAACACAGCCAGACGAATGTAGTAGCCACCTTCATGCGCACGCATACGCGCTGGAACATAAGGGGCAAGCGTTGTTGCAGACTGGCCAAACACTGGCAAAATGATATTGCGCGCAATATCAACCAAGTCAGAGATAACGGAGGACGCTGTTGCATCCCCGCCAGCACCAGGACCAACCAGCACAACTTCACCAACAGCATCGCCATCAACAGCAATGGCGTTAAGGACACCATCAATGCGAGCAATAGCAGAGGATTTTGGCACCATAGTTGGGTGAACACGCTGCTCAATGCCCGTATCGGTTTTCAAAGCAACACCGAGAAGTTTGATCCGGTAACCAAGCTCATCCGCCGCTTTGATATCAGCATTAGAAATTGATGTGATGCCTTCCACATAGATGGCATCAGCATTCACTTCACAACCAAAGGCAAGGCTTGTCAGCAATGCCAGCTTGTGAGCGGTGTCAAAGCCCTCAATGTCAAAGGTAGGATCAGCTTCAGCATAACCAAGACGCTGTGCATCAGCCAGACACTCAGCGAAGGAAAGCCCCTCGCGTTCCATACGTGTGAGAATGTAGTTACACGTCCCGTTCATGATGCCATAAACGCGGGACACATCATTGCCCGCTAAGCTCTCACGCATGGTCTTGATGATTGGGATACCGCCAGCAGCGGCAGCCTCGTAGTTGAGGCAAACGCCCTTGGCTTCAGCAAGGCGAGAGAACTCTACCGCATGCTTGGCAAGGAGCGCTTTATTGGCCGTCACAACGTGCTTACCGGTTTCCAAAGCAGTGCGAACACTAACCTCAGCCGGACCATCTTCGCCGCCAATCAGCTCGATAAATACGTCAATCCCATCAAACTTAGCAAGTTCGATGGGATCTTCAAACCAGGTCATGCCGTCAAGATTAACGCCGCGATCTTTAGAACGACTGCGAGCACTCACAGCCACTACTTTGATAGGTCGGCCACATCGGTTGCTAAGAACATTCGCCTTAGCCTCGAGGATACGAACCAACGAAGCCCCGACGGTTCCAAGACCAGCAACGCCAACTTTCAAAATATCAGTCATAAATACCCAATGTTTGTAGGGGTTCGACGCTAGGCGCCAGATTCACTCAATTCTTCCGAATTGTTGCCTGCTTCGTCAAAAAGCTTCCGAATTCCACGTGCGGCCTGACGAATGCGCTGCTCGTTTTCAACCAGCCCTATGCGCACAAAGCCTTCGCCATGTTCACCAAAGCCGATTCCCGGAGCCACCGCCACATCTGCCTTCTCAATAAGCAGCTTGGAAAACTCAAGAGAACCAAGATGCTTGAACTGATCTGGGATCGGCGCCCACGCAAACATGGAAGCTTCCGGTGCCGGAATATCCCAACCTGCGCGACCAAAAGAGTCTATCAAGACATCACGGCGCTTCTTGTAAATTTCACGTGTTTCGCGAATACACTCATCAGAACCGTTCAGTGCCGTAGCCGCAGCCACCTGAATGGGCGTAAACGCACCGTAATCCAGATAGGATTTTACGCGAGCCAAAGCTGAAATCAAACGCTCATTCCCAACAGCAAACCCCATACGCCAACCCGGCATAGAGAACGTCTTGGAAAGAGACGTAAACTCAACAGCAATGTCCATAGAGCCTTCAACCTGCAAAATGCTAGGTGGAGGCACATCTCCAAAGTAGATTTCAGCGTAAGCCAGATCGGACAGCACGTAGATCCCATGCTTGCGCGCAAACGCCACCACATCGCGGTAAAAATCCAGATCAGCCACGCTTGCTGTCGGGTTCGCCGGGAAGCAGAGGATAATCGCAATTGGCTTAGGGATAGAGTGAACAACGGCACGCTCCAAAGCCTCAAACAGCTCTGGGCCCGGAGTTGCCGGAATAGAGCGCAGCGAGCCCCCTGCCATCAGAAAGCCAAATGCGTGAATTGGATAGGATGGATTAGGCACAAGCACAACATCACCCGGCGCAGTAATCGCCTGCGCCATGTTGGCAAAGCCCTCCTTGGAACCCAGTGTCGCAACGATCTGCGTATCAGGGTTCAACTTCACACCAAAGCGACGCTCGTAATAACCAGCCTGTGCCTTACGCAATCCGGGAATGCCTTTAGAGGCAGAATAACGGTGCGTGCGCGGGTCCTGAACAGTCTCCACCAATTTATCGACGATGTGTTGTGGAGTGGGCAAATCCGGGTTGCCCATGCCCATGTCGATAATGTCGGCGCCTGCCGCTCGCGCTTTGGCTTTCAGACGATTGACCTGTTCAAAGACATAGGGCGGGAGCCGGCGTGTCTTGTGAAAGTCGTCCATGACGCGAGCCTCACTTTCTTAGTGTTTTGCGTATAAAGCTATATTTTGATTTATATTGGAACTTAAACTGCGAGTCATTGCAGCTTCAGTTTCTCCGGCCTTTTAGCAGGTGCAAACGGATTTCGCATCATCTCTGAAGCACATAACATACTTTTTTTTAAAGTATCCAAAGACCCTGAGAAACTCTAAAAATCGCGGAAAAACCTGAGAATTCTGCGGTTTCCGCAAAGAGCGTACATACCTACTTGAGAATTTAGACGGCATTCCTCATAAAATGCACAACTAAAGGTGCACGAGTTTACCTTGAGAAAGAACTGGAAGATTATTGCGCCTGCGCGTCTTGAGGTTGCTGAGTTGGCTCACCGGCAATCGACTTCAGCTGCTCTGCGCTGCTTTCAAAGTTCGCGCCGATGCTTGCTCTGCGCCTACTTTCCGAGGAAATAGCCAGCAGATTGGCCTCAGAGGCCGCGCGTTGTGCAGGAGAAAGCAAATCACTCTGTGCTTCAGGTGGAAGTTCCGCGACACCAGTCTGCCTGGTCCCGTTTCCCTTCTCAATCGCTTCATAAACGGTCAAGGATTCGCCTATTGCACACCCTCCAACAAAACTTGCCAGCACCACCGCCCCGCAAACTCGTTGAAAAGTAAGTAACATTTAGAACCTCACGTATGATCCGATATCTACATAAAAGTAGAGCGCATAAATTTAATAAAAATGCACTTAGCAGTTGTGCAGGCCTTAGTCTATATATATCACCCTGTTTACAACACTTACTAATTTCCGCTAGGGCAAACGCAACTCAACATATTAACGCATTGCAGATTACCAAGCATAACCGACAAATATTAAGAAGAAACAGCTCAAGATATCAGAGTATTCCAAGTTTTCCTCAACAGTTAATGCCTCAAATTGAACTTAAGAATAGCCTAGGAATTCTCATAGTTCTGAAAGATCTCCTTACTTGCTAAATACCTAATAAGAATCCGCCTAAGGACTAAGGTAAATCGCGTTCTTTTTCACGTGCCTGTCAAAATTCTTAGGGATATACTCATTATGCCGTTTTTGTGAGCTACTATGCTAACGAAAACAGGTGAGTGCCTGCGGAACGACTTGGGAAGCAACCGGCGCTCCTACAATATTGAGTGAGCTAGACGAGTTACGGCCCAGCAACACAGACGAGGCCAGATACGGGGAATAAGCAAGCAAATGACCGGTGAAAACACCAATCCTATGTTGCAGTACATCCTCAACAATCCTGAGGAGTTTGCCAGTAACCTCTCTGAGATTGCCGAAAACAGTGGCAAAGCCTTGGCGGCTTATCTTGAACCTCGCGAAAAGGGCGAAGCCTCATCTGGAGGCACAGAAGAACTTAATGCCGTTGTCAAAACCCTCGCCGAAGTAGGCAATTACTGGATGAAAGACCCCTCCCGCGCCATGGAAGCTCAAACGAGACTCTGGACTGGATATATGGGGATCTGGAACTCTACCTTAAAACGGATGGGCGGCGAAAACGGTGAGCCCATTATTGCACCGTCCAATTCAGACAAGCGCTTTAAAGACAGCGAGTGGGAAGAGAATAACTTTTTCGACTTTATCAAACAGATGTACCTGCAGACCAGCACTTGGGCAGAAGACTTGGTAGATGGAGCGGAAGATCTGGACGATCACACCCGCCATAAGGCTGGCTTTTATGTGAAGCAGATCTCCAACGCCATGTCTCCGACAAATTTCATCCTGACCAACCCGGAGCTGTTGCGTGAAACCATGTCATCTAACGCGGGCAACCTCGTGAAAGGAATGAAGTTCCTTGCAGAAGATATCAAAGCAGGGCATGGGGAGCTTCGCATCCGCCAGACCGACCCGGACCAGTTTGAGGTTGGTGTCAATGTTGCGATCACGCCCGGGAAAATTGTAGATCAGAATGACGTCTGCCAGCTGATCCAATATACCCCCACAACAGAAACGGTCTTAAAACGTCCGCTTTTGATCGTTCCGCCTTGGATTAATAAATACTATATCCTTGATTTAAATAAGGAAAAATCATTTATCAAGTGGGCCGTGGATCAAGGTCATACCGTCTTTGTCATCTCATGGGTCAACCCCGATGAAGCACAAGCTCAAAAAAGCTTTGAGCATTATATGAGGGACGGCATCCTCAATTCTCTAGACCGCATTCGCAAGACCACACAGCAACCCACCGTAAATGCAATCGGGTATTGCGTTGGCGGGACCCTGCTGGCCGCTACTCTGGCTTACCTTGCCAAAATCGGCGAACAGGATCGTATCGCTTCCACCACGTTCCTCACCACACAAGTGGACTTCACCTATGCAGGTGACCTGAAGGTCTTCGTGGATGAGGAGCAGATTGAGATACTTGAACACCGCATGGGCGAAAAGGGCTATATGGACGGCTCAAAAATGGCAACTGCCTTTAACATGCTACGCTCCAACGATCTGATCTGGCCGTACGTGGTCAACAACTACTTGCGGGGTAAAGACCCCTTCCCGTTTGACCTGCTTTATTGGAACGCAGACAGCACCCGCATGCCCGCAGCAAACCATTCCTACTACTTGCGCAACTGCTACCAGAAGAATGCATTGGCAAATGGAGAAATGGAGCTGGCAGGTCATACGCTTGATTTGAGCGACGTTAAAATACCGATCTACAATCTGGCGACAAAAGAAGACCACATTGCTCCGGCAAAGTCCGTCTTCAAAGGCTGTGGATGTTTTGGCGGGCCAGTTGAATACGTCTTAAGTGGTTCAGGACACATCGCAGGCGTCGTTAACCCACCTTCTAAAAAGAAGTACCAATTCTGGGCTGGTGGAAAACCAGAGGGCGATTTGCAGAATTGGATACAAGATGCTGCAGAAACACCCGGTTCATGGTGGCCACATTGGCATAAATGGATTACATCTCAAGATGATAGTCAGGTAAAAGCGCGAAAACCTGGCGCCCGAAGAACGAAAATTCTAGAAGACGCTCCCGGCAGCTATGTTAAGGTGCGCATATAAAGAGATGCCAGAGTGAGTCTTAAGAGGCCTCTGCATTCTCCTATGGAATAAATGGAGGCAAACGTGTCAGGAGATCTTAAGCTTTCTCAAAAGCAACCGCGCAAAGTCGGCGGATTGGATCCTAGACATCTTCGTCACCTGAATACACAAAGCGCAGCCCTCATGCGCATCAGCAAACCGAAGAACACCCTCATTCGTGCACTTGCCTTGCCAGCGCTTTTGGCTCCGCTCTGGTTTCAGATCTCACTAGGCTGGTTCTGGGCGATAGGGCTGTCGGTCGCTGCGATCTTCTGGATATGGGCCATTCCAGGTTTCAAGTCGAAACCATCCGATGCTTCATCTTGGCCGCGCAAAGCAGCGCTTGGAGAACGCATGTGGCTTAACCGCATATTCGTGCCGATACCCCATCAACTCCACCACAAAGCACTTGCGCTTCTGCTCGTCGGCCTTGCATTTGTTGGGGTATCCATCTGGGGCGCAGTCTCCAACGATCTCCCAATCCTGATGACCGGCATAATGCTCACCTACATGGCGAAGCTAATCTCCATGTTCGTTATGGTGAAGGTCTACGAGCATATGAAGAACGCACACCCGCTTTATAAAAGCTGGAGAACCGTGCCAAGTAATGACAATAGATTGAAAGCACAAACGGGCTGATTAACATTTAGAGGGAAACGACCTCTGAACCAGTATCGACAACAGTTGACACCGGCATACCGTGCTGAACAAACCAAAAGTCATTTCCAGACGTCTCTGTCATTATCGGAGCATAGCCATATTGAGCAAAAAAGCTGATTAAACGTTCCTTTTTTGCGCCTTCCTTATTGTGTTCAACGCACAGAAAATCAAATGAACGCCGCGAGAAATCAATTCCGCGCAGAATTTCCAACTCGCTCCCCTCCGTATCAACTGACATAAACGCGATGTGATCAGGCACATTATTGTCGGTAAAAATATCTTCTGTTCGCGCTGTTTGAACATCAATTTCACCTAACTCAGAATGCGGCGCATTAATCCTCACACTTTCTGAAAGGCCCGAGAATTCAGGCGTTGCAGTGCAGATAAACTTCAACAGCCTTCCACCCTCTTTCCATGCTGCCCGGGTATCTAAAGGCGCACTCCGCCTTTCGCGAATGGTTGCCCAGCATTCAGGGTTAGCCTCAACCAACAATCCAGACCAACCAAGAGCCTTTTCGAATAGATAAGTGTTGGACAAATGCACCCCATCACCAACGCCAATTTCAACAAAAAAGCCGGGTTCTAACTCATATTTTGGGAATGCATTCAGGAAGTGCAGCTCCTGGAACTGTTGCGCACGGCAATGAAAAAAGTACCGCTCAACAAGTTGAGATAAGGCAGGGTTGTGAAGACCCAACTGCAGGCATTTTTCTAAGCGACCCATTACCGAATGCGCTTTATTGGTTTTCAAATACAATACTCGGAGCGCATTCAGATTATAAGGATCTAAGGCCAGAGCTGCACGAGCAAGCCCCCCACTCCGCTTCCATGGCAATATACCCATTATGAAAGCGGACAAAACCTGACGCATTGCTCTTATCAAACCACCGCCTCAATCAGTTTCGGCATATCACTGTTAACTCTCCCCGCGAGAACACATCAGCATCAGGGAAAATATTGCGCAAGCCCTCAACGACCGCCCCATTATCCTCGACAAAATAAACAAACTCTTCAGCCAAGAACGGTTTCATTCCTTCGGCAGTTTTGAAAATCGTTTTTTCAAAGTGAACACCATCATCAACAGCAATGGAAATCTTCCGACCGTTCAGAATCTCTGAGAGCCTCTCCTTCCCATCAACAAACTGATCAAAAATATGCGTCTCTGCGGCTCCATTAGCAAAAGCACCAAGCCCTAACATTTTTGGAAGATGGGCGTTGTAGTTGGACAAATCAATATCCAAACCGAGCACATCGGAATTGGGAAACATATCTCGCCATAAAGCCAGCCCAGTCCCTCTTAAAATCCCAACCTCGACGATGGCACACTCTTCAAAACGCCTCCTTATAAAAGCCTTCAGAAAGTGCTCGTAGTCAGCGCCGTATCCGTGGTGATGCATACGATCACCGCCCTGCATCCCACCGGTTTTCAACATAGCCTCACTACGGCTATCAAAGGCAGAGTAAGCACGGCGCTTCACGCCTTGGACGAGGCCCCCATATTTTTTCTCTGTAGCTGCTAGCCAACCCCGTGATCCAACCGGGTAACTCTTTGGATCTCCTATTTTCTCGTATTGTTGTTCAAGACGCGCTCGCCCGCGTTCAAGGCGGCGCTTCTTCAACGGTCTTTTGACGTGTTTTTTCCATAAATCCAGCATGACACTCTCGCAATTCAGAGAGCCCAACTAGATAACAAAGGAACACGAGCAGCAATCCGTCATATTTAACGACCACACCCAATCCACCGCGCCCACCGCAAACAAAAAAAGGGCCACCCACTGGGCGGCCCTTCTCAAAAACTGTTTCCAGTCGCGTATTAGCGTTTGGAGAACTGGAATGAACGACGAGCTTTACGCTTACCGTACTTCTTACGTTCAACAACACGGCTATCACGAGTAAGGAAGCCTTCTTTCTTCAGAGCCGGACGCAATGCAGGCTCGTAGTAAGTAAGGGCTTTAGAGATACCGTGACGCACAGCACCAGCCTGGCCAGAAAGACCACCACCAGCAACAGTAACGTTGATATCGTACTGGCCATCACGCTCTGTGAGCATGATAGGCTGACGAAGGATCAGCTGCAGAACTGGACGCGCAAAGTACTCAGCGTACTCTTTGCCGTTCACAACGATCTTGCCAGTGCCTGGTCGGATCCATACACGTGCGACAGCGTCTTTACGCTTACCGGTTGCGTATGCACGACCAAGTGAATCAAGCTTCTGTACATGTACAGGAGCCGCGTTTTCACTAGGGGCGATTGCGCCGCCCAGTTCCTCAAGGGACTGTAGCTCAGACATAATTAACCCCGCTTCGCGTTCTTAGCATTCATGCTCTTAACGTCCACGAGTTCTGGGGACTGAGCTTCATGCGGATGTTCTGCAGCAGCGTAAACACGCAAGTTGCTCAACTGTGCACGGGAAAGAGGGCCACCTGGCATCATGCGCTGAACAGCTTTTTCCAGAACACGTTCTGGGAAACGACCTTCAATCAGGGCACGAGCAGTACGCTCTTTAATACCGCCAGGGTAACCTGTGTGCCAGTAGTACTTTTTGCTTTCGTACTTCTTGCCTGTCAGGTGAACCTTGCCAGCATTGATTACGATGATGTAATCACCATCGTCGATGTGTGGTGTAAAGGTCGGTTTGTGCTTGCCGCGCAAATGATTAGCAATGTATGCAGCCAAACGGCCAACAACAACACCCTCTGCGTCGATCAAGATCCACTTCTTCTCGACCTCAGCCACCTTGGTGGAATGAGTCTTCATAAGATCTACCGTAGTTTTGACGGTTAAAATTCTTGGGTATTTTCTTGTTCAAGTCCAATTGAACCAAAACAAGAAGCACCGTGTAGGATCAGGGAGATACGCGAGCTTGCTCATCACGTCAAGAGTTAAAAAATACACCACTAAGTAAATTAACCAATAAAATCAATAAGTTACAAATTAGGTATCATAATACCACACGTTTTCCGCATGAATCTTGAAGATTCACAGCCTAAGAAACGCCCGCCGCCCGCGCAGCGGTCAAAATCAGGTCATCCACCTGCAATTCATAGAAAATAAGATTGGCGCTGTAGCAGCTCAGGTAATAACCGGCCCCAAGCAACGCAACACGATACTCGCGCAAATTGATCGGCGTGTAGTGAGTTGGATAGAAAAACCGCCTGCGACTGCTGGTGAGCCGCGTGGTGAGGGTTGCATTGGCAAGCAACAGGTTGAAGAACACAAGGCTGGCAAACACAACCGGTTCACCAAGAAACGCAGTATCCTGATAAAACAGGGTGGCGCGAAATTCCGCAAAGACCCGCGGTACCGCAGCCACATACAAATCAAAGAATGCAGGAACCGCCAGAATCAACACAATATTGATGGCAAGAAAACCAACATACGCTATGGACGCAATAAGCGAGCTAAACCGCAGAGGTAACAATAGAAAATCAAAGAGGTACCCCAAATACACACGATAGAACACTTGCCCGCTCCCACTTTAGCAAAATTCATGAAACACCCCCTTCACAAACTTTGCTCTGGCCTAGTCCCTGAATTTTAAGTGGTTTTTAGAGAATGGATCAACCAGCAAATCAACTTTGATACAAATTTAACTCAAAGAATTCAGCAAACTACGGTTTTAAGCATTTCAACGCAGAACAGATCCACGGGTATTATCCCCTCTACATGGGATAACATGGGAGGAACTCATTTTTGTGCCCTCCTGATCGAATCGATTATGCGCAGTTTCCAAATATTTCCATCGCTATTGAGAGTGAACAATGCAGTCAGCTTTACGCATTTCAATCTTCAGCCCTTGCCTTTCCGCAACTCTCCTAGCACACGCTACTGACCTACAAATTCTGATAACTGTCGATCCAAATACGCCGCATATTGGTCACGCTATAGCTGACACCTCCGCGTTACAGCAGATTACACTCCAAAACCCACGCAGCAGGACGCCTAAGGGATCGGAAGAACCACTTCCTATCTATTGCCTCTCACAGGACGCAGCGCTGACCAGCCTTTCTCACAGCTTTGAAAAACGTGTTTGCACTTGATGTACTCGCGTTCCTGCAAGAGCATTTCTTCGCTAACACCTCAATCACCAGAATACCGAAGACCATCATGCACATGAAAAATATCGAACCATACAAGCAACTGGAAACAATCAGACACCGACAAGATGGGGTGCCCTGCGCAGTCATGGCGGCTGGCATCCCAACAGACCTCGCCTTCACAAAGTGCGAGCTGACTAACCTGCCAGCAGAGGTCTTGAACTACACAGAGCTCAAAAGCCTCTATCTTGGCGAAAACCCAATAAGTAAGCTTCCAGAAGAGATCTCCAGCCTTAGTCAGCTCCGAGAGCTCTATATTTTCGGCTGCAAGCTTCGTGAGTTACCAGCTGGACTGGCGAAAATACTCAGTCTGGAAATTCTGGACCTCAGCCACCAACCTCTTCAGAACCTGCCAGCAAACATCGGTGCCTTGAAAAAACTCCGTGTGCTGTACGCAAGCAATACGGATATGACAACGCTGCCAGTTAGCATCGGAGACCTTGTATCGCTGGAGTATCTGGGTTGCACAGACAACAAAATCTCAAAGCTCCCGGAAACGCTTGGCAAGCTGAAGCAACTCAAAGAACTGCGCCTTTACGGCAATTGTTTGAAAGAGCTGCCACATAGTTTTTCAGAGCTCACCGCCCTGCGTGAAGCTTATCTGCGTAACAACCAGCTAACAGCCCTGCCCAGCAATCTAGGAGAGCTCTCAGCTTTGGAGGTGCTGGATTTACGCAACAATCAGATTACTCATTTACCCGAAAGCATTGGTAACCTGCAAAATCTCTATCAACTGGATCTCAGAGTAAACCCAATTGAAACATTACCCGAGGCCCTGCGCTATCTTAAGTCCTTGAGAAAACTGGACCTGCGTTGGACGCGCCTTACTAAGGAACCGACTTGGTTTGAACAACTCCGCACACAAGGCACACTCATCTATCTGTAAGGTGTCCCCATAATTTACCATCACGAAAATATAGAGGTAGCGGCGAACAAGCTGTGGCCTATCATGAGGAATGACACGTCTATTCCTCATCACACTCCTGCTTTTGACAGGCAGTGCCTTCAGCGCGGTTGCTGACAGCGGGCGTTTTCTCAAACGACCCAGAAGCCTCTTCAAGACGCCAGACTGCTATTGCACCAATCGCGGACAAAGGATCGAACTGGGTGATTTAGCTTGCTTGAGCGTTGATGGAACAACTTACCTCGCCCAATGTCAAATGGCGCTCAACAACCCAATGTGGCGCAAGGTAGAAGATGGATGCCCAACCTCACGCCTGAACTCACCACAACAACACGCTCTCAATTATTTGGCAGGCGGCATAGAGTAGGTTGCTGTCGCATGAGCGATTAGCTCGTCACTGCCCTCACGCACAATCTCGCAATCCATCACCACAAGGCGCTTACCACCCTTCAAAATGCGGCAAGTTGCGATCATATCGCCGGCGTTTGCCTTACGCAGGAAATTAATGTTGATGTTGGTCGTCACAGCAAGCGCTTGCAACCCCATATTGCCAAGCAACACCACATAGGCCGCGTAATCCACCAAGGTCATCAGCGAGGGGCCGGATACCGTTCCACCAGGACGCAAATGTGAATCATTGGCTTTTAAACGGACAACGGCCTTGTTTGGCAAAATCTCATCAATAAAGAAAACACGCCCAAGCGCATGCATCTGCGGGAAAATTTTATCAAGAAACCCAGTAAGTTCCTCAGGCCCCATTTTAACTGCTGGTTCTACCATTCCACTAACCACGAAGTCCCTCCCCTTTACGTAAACGGTGATACTGGTGGACCAGATGCAAAATTACCAGATGAACAAAAGTCCTAAACCATTGCGCTAGGCTCATGTTTTGTTCACTGTGTGACTTAACACCCAATAGAAAAGTGGATGCCCACATAAGGCATCCCTAGCACGATAAGAGCACCACGGAGAGAGAACATGTCTGAAGCAGCCACCACAAAGGAACAAGCAGACGAAGACCGCCCAATGCTGGGCAAGCTCCTGCACAATGGTGTTCAGCGCATTGTAATGCAGCGTCCAAAACGCATGAATGCCCTTTCCATGGCCATGATGAAGGAACTCTGCGACGCACTGGATGAAGCCGCAAAGAACCCGGAAGTGCGCGTTGTGCTTCTTGGCGCGGAAGGTAAAGTCTTCTGCGCAGGTCATGACCTGAAAGAACTGACAGCGGCACGGGCAAAAGCAGACGGCGGCAAAGTCTTCTACCAACAGACTTTTGATCAATGTGCTGTGCTTATGCAAAAAATCGTAAACCTGCCAAAGCCCGTCATCGCCGTCGTCACCGGTGTTGCAACAGCTGCTGGCTGCCAGTTGGTCGCCTCTTGTGATCTGGCGCTGGCACTGGATACAGCCACATTCTGCACTCCGGGCGTCAATATCGGCCTGTTCTGCTCCACTCCAATGGTTGCCCTCACCCGCAATATAGGCCGCAAACAAGCAATGGAAATGCTGCTAACAGGTGAAAGCATCGATGCATCAGCCGCAAAAGAATACGGCTTAATCAACCGCGTGGTTCAGGCAGATTACCTGGAAGTCGTGGTTCAAAAATACGCTGAGGCTATTGCTTCCAAATCTGCTTTAACCGTGAGGACTGGCAAGGAAGCCTTCTACAAACAGGCTGAAATGCCTCTGGCAGAAGCTTACGCCTACACCTCTCAGGTCATGGCAGAAAACATGCTGGCCAACGACGCTGAAGAAGGCATCAACGCCTTCCTCCAAAAGCGCAAGCCAGACTGGAAAGACAACTGATGGCTCGTATTACTGAATTTAAATTGGGCAGCAAGAAAGATCTTAAAATTCACGATGGGATTCCTGCAACCGTGTACAAACAGGACGTGGATGGCAATTCAATTATTCAGATAGAAACCTATGGCAGACAAAATCGAGAATTTCCCGGCAAAACAAGCCAGGTCATTCAACTGGACGAAAAAGCTGCCCTAGAACTTGTACAAATTATATTGAACAAAACGTAGGTCAATCAATGAATGCCGGGTATTCCAAAAAGTCACTAGCACAAAAACTAGGTCTGAAGCCCGGCATGACTTGCTGGCACTACAATAGACCTAAATCTGTTTCCGATGAGATAGCATCAGGTGTTGAAGGCTTAACACTGCAACCAACTCTGGAAACCGGTGTGGACGTTGCCCATATCTTTGTCACAGGTCAAAGCGAACTCGCTGATCTCTTATGTAAGCTGCGATTGAAACTGGATGCGGACGGAATGGTTTGGGTGTCCTGGCCCAAGAAAGCGTCAAAAATCCCTTCGGAAGTAACCGAAGAGACTGTGAAAGACATTTGCTTGCCTCTGGGGCTTGTCGATATCAAGGTCTGCGCAGTGGATGCAATCTGGTCCGGCCTCAAACTTGTCATTCGTAAGGAGCTACGCGCACAGCACCGGCAAGCGCAGCTGGCAGCTAAAAAATTGCAGAAAGATGATAACAACATGAACCACGATCACTACACCGATGATTACATTGCAGGAATTCTGGACACCACCAAAACCATTGCTTTGGTGGGTGCCAGCTCCAATGAGGAACGCCCAAGCTACCGCGTTTTGAACTATCTTCTGGGTAAGGGATACACCGTCTACCCAATCAACCCCGGCCAGGCAGGTAACGAAATTGCTGGCGCCAAAGTCTATGCGTCCCTGACAGACCTTCCAGAACCAGCGGACATGATTGATGTCTTCCGCAATTCTGAGGCAGCTGGCGGCGTGATTGATGAAGCACTAGCGCTCCCAACCCCACCAAAAACCATCTGGTTGCAACTCGGCGTCCGTAATGATGAAGCCGCAAGCCGCGCGCAGGCCAAGGGAATCAACGTGGTGATGGACCGCTGTCCAAAAATCGAAATTCCGCGCCTAGCCGCAATTAAAGCGGCTTAAATCTTAAAAGCATCTTGCTCTCAGCCAAGATTTCACGATCAAACCGCTGAGAGCAACGCCCAACACCACACCGCGAAATAGAACATTATTCTAATTTCACCTCAATGCACGCAAACTCAGTTTCACGCATCAAATTGCAACCTGTTAGCTTGAGCTTTCCGCAACAGATGAAGTGCATTCATTCAGCCCTCAACGCTTGCCAACCTTAAGTTGCCCCCCCATAGTTCCTGTCGGGAAAATATATATAATTTAGCAGATTGTGGACGTGCCTGTTCAAGGGAGATGCTGTGGCATCCTGCTTGCACAGCATCAGGCCATCCTGCAAAAGCATTGAAAGGACAGCCCCATGAGCGAAACAACTCCTGGCTTTGATACCCTAGCAATTCACGCTGGCGCAAAACCTGATCCAACAACAGGTGCACGCACCACACCAATCTACCAGACAACTGCTTTCGTGTTTGACGATGTGGACCATGCAGCCGCCCTCTTCGGCCTTCAGGCATTTGGCAACATCTACACCCGCATCACCAACCCAACCACCGCTGTATTGGAAGAACGCGTTGCAGCGCTGGAAGGCGGCACAGCAGCACTGGCGCTGGCCTCCGGTCACTCAGCGCAGCTTGTAGCACTCCACGCACTCATGACACCGGGCTGCAATGTTGTTGCATCCAAGCGCATGTATGGCGGAACCATCAACCAGTTCAGTCATTCCTTCAAAAGCTTCGGCTGGGACGTGAAGTGGGCAGAAGATCTCGACGCAGCCAGCTTTGCCGCACAGATTGACGAAAATACCCGTGCCGTGTTCATTGAATCCCTGGCAAATCCCGGCGGTATTGTCATGGATATGGACGGCATTTCAGCTGTCGCAAAAGAAGCCGGTGTTCCGCTGATCGTCGACAACACAATGGCAACCCCATACCTGTGCCAGCCGATCAAGCATGGTGCAGACATAGTGCTCCACTCCCTGACCAAGTTCATGGGCGGACATGGCAATTCCATGGGCGGTGCAATTGTAGATGCAGGAACGTTCGACTGGGCAGCCTCTGGCAATTACCCGATGCTTACAGAACCACGGCCTGAGTACAACGGCATGGTTCTCCATGAGACATTCGGCAATATCGCATTTGCCATCTGCTGCCGAGTCCTTGGCCTGCGTGATCTGGGTCCTGCAATTTCTCCGCAAAACTCATTCTTGCTGCTAACTGGTATCGAGACACTGGCACTGCGCATGCAAAAGCATTGCGATAATGCCCTCCAGACAGCAGAGTTCCTGAGTACTCATTCTGCCGTCAGTTGGGTTTCCTACTCTGGTCTGACGAACGATCCGTTCCATCAGGCACAGCAAAAGTACTGCCCTAAAGGCGCTGGCGCTGTCTTCACTTTCGGTCTGAAAGGTGGATATGAGGCAGGCATAGAGCTGGTGAAAAACTTGGAGCTGTTCTCACATTTGGCCAACATCGGCGACACACGCTCTCTCGTTATCCATCCCGCCTCAACAACACACCGCCAGTTGACAGATGAGCAGAAGACAGCAGCAGGTGCTGGACCAGACGTGGTGCGCCTGTCCATCGGCATTGAAAATGTTGAAGACATCATCGGGGATCTGAAACAGGCACTTGAGAAGGTATAACCATATTCATCAATGAGTTAGATGGATGAATCTAACAACACATTGCAAGAGAACAAAAAAGGCGCCCTGCAGGCGCCTTTTCTAATTTATGATCAAACACTTAAACAACCAATCCGACTCATTATCGCAAAGCAGCTTCTTTCTCACGGCGCAGCAAACAAACCTGCTCCACTGCCAAAGCCAAAACGATGAGCGCCATCGCCTGATGCGCAAGTGCACGATCCATCGGCACCATGCCAAGGAGTGTCAACACACCCAAAACAACCTGCACAATGATGGCCACCATCAACCAGCTCGCATTGCGTTTAAGCGCATCATCTCTGTTTGCGCGAACCAGATAGAAGCCCTGCAGGAAAACAACCAGAACAAGCGCGTAAGCCACCATGCGATGTTGGAACTGCACCATCATCACATTCTCAAAAAAATTCGCCCACGCTGGTGACATAACGAAAAGGCCGGAAGGAATGATCTGCCCATCCATCAGCGGCCACGTGTTAAATGTGAGGCCAGCATTAAGCCCTGCCACCAAACCGCCAAGGAAAAGCTGGAACAGCACCAGTCCAACAAGACCATAAGCCGTACCAAGACCTTTCCCAAACTCGGACCAATCATCCATTTTCAGATCAGCCCGCTGCTTCAACACACCAGCAAAATAATAGAGATAAGCGAACAGGATACAAGCCACGCTCAGATGGATCGCCAACCGGTATTGGCTCACATCAACACGGTTCACCAGCCCGGAAGCAACCATCCACCACCCAATTGCGCCCTGCAAGCCACCCAATGCAAATGCCACAACCAACCGTGGCTTTAGCCAGGAACTAACTTGTCCACGTGCCCAGAACCATACCAACGGCACAAAGAAGAAGAGACCGATAACGCGGCCCAGCAGGCGATGTCCCCACTCCCACCAGAAGATGTTTTTAAACTCACCAAGGCTCATACCATCATTGAGAAGTTTGTACTGCGGGATCTGCCTGTATTTCTCAAACTCCACCGCCCACTCCTGCGCATTCAGCGGTGGAATAGCACCATGAATTGGCTTCCACTCAGTGATGGAAAGCCCCGATTCAGTAAGCCGCGTAGCCCCGCCAACCACAACCATGCATAAAATAATGAAGCAAATGAACAGCAACCAGACGCGAATTTGGCGGCGATCGGAAATTTCTTTTGCTGAAAGATCAGCACTATAAAAAGGAATAGTCATGGCACCTAATCGATAAGCTCATTTGCAACCTGTATAGGTCAGTTCCCTGCAGAAATCAGGAAAAATCCGTAGATCAGCACAGTACTCTAGACAAATTACCTAGATTTTTCCGTGTCCCCACTGAACCGGAATAGGCCTGATCTGTCATACGCTTAGAGTAAAAACTGGAAAACAACGAACAATCGCCCTCGTTTTATACGCAGGATCCACTTGAAAAATATGTGTAATTTGAACTATGGCTTGCGGAGAAAAGAAAAGCCCATACGACAAAGGGCTTTCAAGGAGAACTGAATGGCTTCGTCCCTGCGCCGATTTGTTGGCATGGTATTTCTGGTGAGTTTCGTGCTGGTCTACTGTTTCATCGTCATGGTAATCGGCGATATCACAATGGTAAACCAACACTGGTCCCTGAAACTGGTCTTCTTCGCCATTACTGGCCTGATCTGGGTCGTACCTGCAGCTATGATCATCAGCTGGACCTACAAAAAACGCTAGGCTTTCTGCTTCATCACCCCACGCAATGCGTTACGGATGCGCCGCGCAGCATGATACGCAACAAACGCTGCACCAGTCAGATACACATCAACCATCCTCTGGTTCTGGTGCATTCCGTTTAATGACACACGTGGCAAGTGGAACCGTCGCTTCAGGCTCCCTGCCCTTAATGTCCCCGGCTGTGTCGTAACTGCAGCCACAAATCCCATTTCCTCAGCAACAGCTTCACAGCGTTCATCAACTGCAGCAGGAAACCCATAGGGGTACGCCAGCACAACAGGCTCAAGCCCCAAACGATCTTTCATTTCATCCAGACCTGATTGAATGTGCTGCCGCATATCTTCAGCACTGCTCAATCGCGCCAACATCGGATGGGTATCCGTATGCGCGCCAAGCGTTACCAGCGGGTCTTGATTAAACTCCCGTAAATCCTCAAAGGAGAGGATCAAATCTTTACACAGCGCACGCCAGTCCAAACCATAACACTCCGCAGCATCTCGAATTGCGCTGCGTTGTTCCTCTTCCGTGAGCCTGCAAATTAATGCATCGCGAGCAGCACCAAACGCCTCATTTTTCTCTTCAAGCGTGGCACAAGGATAGACAAGAGATGTGGACCTATGTCGTATGGTCAAGGAATCATTGTCAGCAATCAACCGCTCAAGAATCACCCACCAAAGTTCTGAATTGTGATTGCTGTATTCGCTGGTTACAAAAACAGTAAAAGGAACATTCAGCTCCTTTAAAATCGGGTAAGCCACATCACGGTTATCTTTGTAACCATCATCAAACGTGAGAACTGCAAACTTGTTCCGCTCAGCTCTGGGCAACTCCAACCGTCGAAGCCCTTCTTCCAATGACACAAATTCATATCCTGCGTCGCGAACCTGCCCAACAGTTTCACGCAGAAACTCAGGTGTAATCTCAAGCAGTTTATTGGGTTGAAACATACGATCAGACGCTGGCAAAACCCGGTGCAGCGTAAATATAACGCCATCTCCAGCAGTCATGGCGCGAAAAAGCCGTGCGGGTCCACTGCTACTCAAGAGGTAGCTCGCATATTTAATAATCAAATGTTTGAAGGTGATCCGCACAGGGAACCCCATTTCTCAATATGAAACTGTATCAAATTGTAACTGGCAAATATTTACGAATAATTTCAATTTATGTAGATCTTACCAATAGAATTTGAGATTCATTAAGAGCTTGGAACTAATAATTCCTCGTAATTCATTTAGGGCATCATCAATGACACTTCCTCAACCCATCGCAGATCGTGAGGTCAGCGCATACGCGCAACATGAAAATGCTGTGGATTTGGAAGATTTTACCATCCAACTTATTCCAATGAATCGCCTGTCCGAGCTTCACGGAGATTGGCTTTGGTTGGAGAAGCAGCACCTTGGCAGTCCTTATCACGCATATGAATGGTGTAAAAGCTGGTGTGATCATATTGCAGATAAAGAACACGCTACGCCTTTATTCCTTGCCGGATACCACCGAGATTCCATTCATTTCCTACTCCCACTCGCGGTCCAGACTCGCCATCTTGTAAAATCAGTAAAATGGTTGGGCGAGGATATCTTCAACCAGAATACAGGTTATTGGTCAGAGCAGATTCTGAATCTAAAAGATATTGAGAGGCTTCGCCCCACTCTTGTCGATGCACTAAAAGAGTATGGCGTTGACCTGATCCGCCTAGGCAATATGCCTAGAACCATTGGGAAACACCGAAATCCGCTAGTCAGAGAGCACGACGTTACAAGCACAAATGCAATCTATCCGTTTGAACTACAAAAACCTGCGGAAGAATTTGTCAAAACCAAACGCTCTAAAGCTGCCCGAAAAAAGCACCGCGGCAAGCTCACCAAACTACAGCAATCGGGCACAGTTGAGTTCATAACTGAAACAACATCAGAAGGCACATTGGCTGCCATCAATGCCATGATCGGCCAACGCGAAACGCGCCAGGCGGAAACCGGCATTCCAACGGCGTTCTCATCGCTCAATTACCAAAGCTTTATTCGCGACGCATTTGCAAACCTTTCCCGTGGGACGAGCCCAACCAAGCCTATTATCTACAGCCTGCGATTAGATGGCGAGATCATCAGCACCTGCCTCAGCTTGAAGGCTGCAGATAGGTTGTACTGCTATTCCACCTCCATCATCAACGGCGAATTGATGCGTCACAGTCCTGGCGAACTGCTCATGCAGCACGTTATTGAGGACATGTGCGAAGAAGGTATTGCAATCTTTGATTTTGGGCTTGGAAAAGAGCGCTTCAAACTGTCGTGGGCAGAACCTGAATCTCTTCAGGATTGGATTGAGCCATTGACACTGAAGGGCAAAATTGCTGCTGAGCTGGAAAGCCTGAAACTCATCGCAAAACGCAAGTTGCGTAACAACCAACAATTCTGGAAGTTTTACAGGTACATCAGAGGTTCATTTGCACGGCTTATGAGCTAACCCCCGGACACACCAAACAGCAAATCGACAGCTCTTAAGCCGCCATATCCACTTGCAACCAAGCCGCTGCTTCATTGTTCACCACGCGCTCTACTTCAACAGGCGCTTTGGTGTGTTTTTCCAAAATTGAAAGAGCTTTTTCGAGCTCAGGTCCCGCAGGGGATCCATCTGTAGCGATGATCACACGGTCCGCTTCTGACAGCATCTGTGCGCAAATCAGGCTTGGTTCAATCAAGCCCAGATCAGCAACAATCACATCATATGTGAGATCTAACGCTTCCATGATGAGATTGTAGCGTCCGCCATACACCACCTCATCACGAATAGGCATGTAACCCGACTGTATCACATGCGCCCGCGAAACTGGGTCTCGGTGAATCACATTCGTAAAAGCAGCCTCGCCTTCCAACAACTCAGCAAAACCCGGCTTACTCTGATCCGAATCCTCATCAATCTGAGGAACATTCCCCACTTCTTCCAAAGCAGTTTCCGCAAGAACCGATTGAGTAGCTTCACCGCCCTCGGAGCGCACTTCTACAACAACAGGCATAATGCCCCGTGCCGCAATCTTGCGTGTACAGCTCAAAGCCACACGAGAAGAAAGCGTTTCATCTTCCACGCTCAAAACAACAACACGGCGCACACGCTCCAGCTGATTGGTATTGTCAGCTTTTGCCCCGGTGATCGGCAGAGCTTCAACAATGATATCCTCTTCACTCTCAGAGACTTCTTCCTCCTCAAGTTCAGCGTCCAACACTTCTTCCACATCATCATGATCATCCTCAGATTCACAATGATCATCTTCTAAGGCTAACTCTTCGACAGGAGTGTCTTCCGAAGGCTCGTCTTCAATACTCACCTGATCCTCAACGTCCTCAAAAGACCCCTTCAACTCAATAGGAGGAGCGACAGGCGCGTGACTTTGGGTTGTAGCAGCTACCACATTTTCCAACGCATTGGAGCCCGCAGTTCCATTCGAGACCCGCGGATTTGCAATAGGAGCTGCTGGCGTCGCAAACGATTCTCTGCGCAATGCCTCCCCTGAAATCAGTGCACGAACGATGCTCCACAAACATCCTAGGAAAAACGCGGCGAACCCGACAATACCGGCAAGTGCTGAGGCTTTTTTGCCAGAAGCTTTGCTTGGAACAGATGCACGAGAAATCACACGAGAATCAGCATTAAGGACACCAACGCCCTGCAACACTTCCGCTTCACGCAAACTCACGAGCAATTGGGTCAGCTGTTCGGTCTTGGAGCGAGCTCCACGCTCCAGCTCCTGCAAACGCACTTGATCAGCCCCAGACCGAGCCGCCAGCTTTTTTAATTCTTCAACTCTGGAGTTTAAATCAGCGTAGCGGTCCTGTGCGATTTCTGCATCATTTTCTAAGCCAACAACAATCTTACGAGCCTCAGCTCGAATTTGCCTCTCATACCCGCTCAGCTGAGAGCGTAGCGCTTTGATCTGCGGATGATTCGGCAGCAGTGTCGAAGAAAGCTCAGCAATCCGGTTTTCAAGCGCAAGCTGGCGCTCTCGCAATCGCTGTATCAAAGAGGACTGTAAAACCTGAGTGGCTGTTTCAAGCGAACCGCCACTGTCCAGCAACGCGCGAATCTGTTTCGCCTGTGCTTCTGCCTGTGAACGCGCAACGATCGCAGCAGAAACCTGAGAGCTAAGCTCGGCCAGTTGTTGCTGGTTCAGTGTACGGTTTTCAGATCCAAGCAACAGATCAGCGCCAGCACGAAACGTTGCTGCTTCCTGCTGAGCAGCTTCTACTTCGCTTTGCAGCCGCTTCACCTGCGGAGCAAGAGCATCAGCCGTATTGTTCGTAACAGCGCGCTTCGCATTGTCCTGTAAAGTGCGATATTCTTTAACAACCGTATTTGCAATGGTCGCAGCAAGCTCAGGATCTTTGCTGGTAAAGCGCACAGCAATCACACGAGACCCATCGATCTGATAGACATCTAGATTGTCAGTAAACTTGTTCAGAACGCGCTCAGCCTGGCTAACCTGCTCAGAAGACGGCTCAAATCCCACTTGGGTCATCAGTTGATCAACAAGGCCTAGCTTACTTTTTGCAGCAAACACCTGATTGCTCTCAAGTCTTAACTTCTGCACCACACGACGGGCAAGGTCACGCGATTGTAAAAGCTGAACCTGACTGGCAATGCCTTCTTTATCTAAAAGAGAACGTTCCTGTTCGCCATTGCGGAATTGCCCGGGAAGAACGATTTTTGCAGTGTCGATAAGAATTTTAGATTCACTGGTGTATTTGGCTGGCTGTTTACTGGCCATATAATAGGTGCCAGCTGCAATAAGTGCCGCAAAAGGAATTACCCATAGGAACCCTTTAAGCACCTTTTTAAACAGCACGCCCATATCAAGAAAGACATCTTCTTGCGGCACAGCCCACATCCCCGTTGAATCAATGAATTACAAACCAGTTCGATGTTCATAAGAATGCATAGACAGGGTAACCAAGTTCTTAAGCCCCTAGAGCAAATGCTAGAAAGAAATGACAAAGTTCCCAACTAATCTTCCAAAAATAATTAGAGGATTATTACAATATTTATATTCTATTAACTTTGAGGCGCGAAATATACTCCTAATTATTTTAAAGGATTTCGTGATGTACCTGCGCCATGTTGCAGTTTTTGCTGGTCTGGCTCTACTAACGAGCTGCTCATCCTATCAAAAGCCAGAGCCTGCCTTTCATGAAGAACTGGTACAGCCATACACATTAGCTGCAAGTGATGAAGTCCGTATCATTGTTTTTGGTCAGGCAGATCTATCTAACACTTACAAAGTAGATCAGGGCGGAAGTCTTGCATTCCCATTGATTGGCCAGATCAACGCAACTGGCAAAACGCCCAAGCAACTGGCATCTGTTATTCGCGCAGGCCTGAAGAACGGTTATATCCGTGACCCAGATGTATCGGTTGAAGTCGCTGTATATCGGCCGGTTTTTATCATGGGTGAAGTTAAAAACGCGGGACAGTATGCCTTCCTACCTGGCATGACCATTCAGAACGCGATTGCGACAGCTGGTGGCTTTACAGCACGAGCACGCCAACAAGGTGTCGATCTAACAAGACAGATAAGCGGAGAAGTCGCCAGTGGTCCTGCTCCGGTTACCGCGCCAATACGTCCGGGTGACACCATCTATGTGCATGAACGGCTGCTCTGATATCAAACAATGCATACCACATGCCTTTGCGTTTATAGAGTAAAACCTACTATTAATGCTTAATTAACCCTAGCGGTTAACAGGTCAAACAGTATTTTAAGCTAGCAATAAACACAGTTGCGCTGATGTCTGTGCTGGGGAGCATTAGACTGAAATAGCGCGGTGGGGAGATTGCTGCTCATGTCTGCGGACAAGCTTAAAATCATACATTGCATTCGTGCGCCTTGGGGCGGCGCGTTTCGTCATCTGCTGGACTTGGTAGAAACTCAGATTGCAATGGGTCACGAGCTCGGCATTGTGTGCGCCTCTGAAGACATAGCACCTGCCACACAGGCGATTTTGGACAAGATGAAACCCGATCTGTCACTGGGTTTGATGACGGCCCCAATGGCAAGGTCTCTCGGTCCCAAAGATGTGCTCAGCTTCTTCAAGCTCACCAAGCAAATCACCCCCTTACGACCGGATGTGCTGCATGGACATGGTGCAAAAGGTGGCGTCTGGGCTCGTACAATCGGAACAACCCTGAAGCTTCGCGGAGCAAACACCCAACGTATTTACAGCCCTCACGGCGGAAGCTTGCACTATGATCTCTCGACGATCTCGGGAAAAGTTTACATCACGCTGGAAAAACTTCTGAAGCCACTGACGGATGCAATCGTCTTCACCAGCGCTTTTGAAAAACAAGCCTACGCCACTAAAATTGGACTTGAGAACGAAGGGCCTCGCAACAGGATCGTGCACAACGGCCTGCGAGACGCAGAGTTTGAGGTTTCCATAGAAAACGAAACAGCCGCAGACCTTCTCTTTATTGGAGAACTGCGCATGCTGAAAGGTGTTGACCTGCTGATCAACGCACTCTCAGATTTACATTGCAAAAATGCATCTAAACCAACTCTGGCAATTGTGGGCGCAGGTCCAGATCGTCATCTGTTCGAGAAGATGGTCTCTGACAAAAACCTACAAGCTCACGTAAGATTCTACGGATATCTGCCTTTTAAACAAGCACTTCCACTCGGCAAGATCGCTGTTATCCCCTCACGCGCAGAAGCCCTTCCTTACATCGTTCTGGAGCTTCTTGCTGCGCAAAAACCTTTAATCACCACACGCGTTGGCGGCATCCCCGAGATCTACGCAGATTATAAGGAAACACTGGTGCAGCCGGATGACCAACAAAGTCTGACCAATGCACTGGAGTGGACTCTTTCACACAAAGACGCACAAACTCGTCTGTCTATGGATCTTCAAAATAATCTTAAAACTCATTTCACACTACCTGTTATGGCAAAGAATATTACTCAACTTTATCAACCAGTTCGCAGTGAAAAAAACGGACTGGAAGCGCTCGCAGAATCAGTTCAACAATCTACATTAGATTCACGCAGCCCCTCACTTAGGCGCACGGCATCATGATAAAACATCCTATCAATGCTCTTGATGGTAAGCCGTCACCTGATGAAAAGAATAAGGCGAAGGCCCTTTCAACATCTGTGGCGCACAACGAAGACACTACAAACAATAATCTTTCCCAGGACGCTTTGGAGGTTGCAGCGCAATTGCGCACGAATACCATCTCCAAAAAAGTGTTTGACGGACTTATGCGCAGCGCAGATGCCTCCCTTATTGTCTTTACAGGCATCCTCGCTTACCTGACCGGCCCATCAATCGACATCTCACCGCTTTGGCAGATCTTCGCCTTATTTGAAGCTTCTATGATCGGCGTTATGCTATTTCAGATGGCAGACCTTTATCAGACAAACGCTCTGCAAAAGACCTTCGCCCAGGCTATGCGCCTGGTGACAGCATGGGCGCTGGTGTTCGCGGCCCTCATCTCATCTTTGCTCCTTGTTTTGCCGTCCGCAGAAATACCGCAAAACTTCCTGCTCAATTGGTTCATCAGCGGTGCGATCGTACTCATCGTATTCCGCATGATCATGCGTGTCTTCATCGTTCGTTGGACCAAAGCGGGCCGCCTCAACCGCCGTGCGGTCCTCGTGGGTGGTGGTCAATCAGCCGCTGACCTTATTGCAGAGCTGGAGCGCCAGCCAAACAACGACATCGAGATTTGCGGTATTTTTGACGATCGCTCTGGTGATCGTTCACCTCCAAGCGTGTCCGGTTACCAAAAGCTCGGAAACATCTCCGACCTTGTTGAATTTGCCCGCATCGCTCAAATCGACATGTTGCTGGTGACAATCCCAATTCGTGCAGAAAAACGCATCACTCAGCTGCTTGAAAAGCTCTGGGTATTGCCGGTGGACATTCGCCTCTCTGCACATGCAGATAAGCTGCGCTTTCGTCAACGAGCCTCATCCTTTGTGGGTGCAGTGCCCTTCGTCGATGTGCTGGAAAAGCCAATCGCAGACTGGGATACAATTGCAAAGCGTGCCTTTGATATCTTCTTCGCAAGCCTATCCCTGCTGGTACTCTCACCAGTCATGTTGGTAACAGCGGTCCTGATTAAGCTAGATAGTCCCGGCCCTGTGATTTTCCGTCAGAAACGATACGGCTTTAACAACGAGCTCATCGACGTTTTCAAGTTCCGCTCCATGTACCACCACATGACAGACGCAAGCGCGTCAAAACTGGTGACTAAGGGCGATTCACGCGTCACAAAAATCGGTCGTTTCATCCGCAAGACCTCCATTGATGAACTGCCGCAGCTGATGAACGTCCTCAAGGGGCAACTCTCACTTGTTGGCCCTCGTCCGCACGCCCTTTCTGCTAAGGCTGAAGACCGCCTCTATGAAAACGTGGTGGACGGCTACTTTGCCCGTCATAAAGTGAAACCGGGTGTGACTGGCTGGGCGCAGATCAAAGGGTGGCGCGGAGAAACAGATACGGAAGACAAAATCCAGAAGCGTGTAGAATGCGATATCTACTATATTGAAAACTGGTCCGTTTTCTTTGATCTTTATATTTTGTTTAAAACACCGTTCTGCTTGTTTGAAACGGAAAACGCATATTGACCGACCTTGCGCGCCCACACAGCCCGACAAAGCGAACCCGCCCATTTTTGTATGTGCCGCTAATGATTGGTGCAGAGCAAATAGCACGTGGGCTTTTGTTCCTCGCCACTGCGATGAGCGCGCTGGTTATAATTGAGCCTGCTCCCTATGATCTGATGATTGCTGTGTTGCTCGTGGGCTGGTCTTTTTTCGGGTTGGAATTGCGCAAAGATACCCTTCCTCTCCTAGTCCTGCTCTGCCTCTATATCGCCGGCGGAATTATGGCATTACCAGCAGCAGAAGCCCCCAAAGACGCTCTGACTTTTTATGCAGTCACCGTTTTTCTCGCCTGCTCCTCTTTCCTTTATGCAGCCACGCTGTCCGCAAATATGGAAAGAATGGAGTGGATCGAGAAAGGTTACATGGTAGCAGCTTTGTTTGCGACGCTTTTAGCGATAGCAGGGTACTTCAACGCGTTCCCGGGCGCGTACGATCAATTCACCCTTTACGGGCGCGCTAAGGGCACTTTCAAAGATCCAAACGTCTACGGCCCGTTTTTATTGCTGCCAACGCTCTTTATCGTCTACGATATATTGACCAAACCGATCCGTGCGAATTTTTTCAAAGCCGGTGTGCTGCTCATCCTCCTGCTCGGCACATTCCTCTCTTTTTCACGTGCTGCTTGGGGCATGACCCTAGGCGGAAGCTTTATGGTCTTTCTACTGGTGTTCATCAATGAACGCCGATCCATGTCCCGCCTCAAACTACTGGGCCTACTGGGTTTGGCAGGCATCGGTCTGTTTCTCATGATACTGGCAATTCTGTCCATCGATTCAATTTCGGAGATGTTCACTCAGCGCGCAAAATTGGTGCAAGACTATGATGGTGCCCGTTTGGGTCGGTTTGGGCGCTGGGGCGCAGGTTTCACACTGGTCACAGAGGCACCCTTTGGTCTCGGCGCAGGAGGTTTTTCCAACATCTTCCCAGAGGATGAGCACAACTCCTACCTCAAAGCTTTTACAACCTATGGCTGGCTGGGAGGGCTATCCTATGTAACTCTTGTATTCTGGACGCTGATCAAGGCATTTCCCCTCGTATTCAAGCCTCGTCCATGGCAAAAATACATTGTCTGCGCCTATGTTGCGTTCTTGCTACATGCCTGTGTAAGTTTCATTATTGATAGTGATCACTGGCGTCATTACTTCCTGTTACTGGGCATCCTATGGGCAGTGATAGCCGCTGAAGCTGGCATCTCCAGATACCGGCGTTTTCCACCAACACAATAGACCTGTCCGCATTTGATCCTTGATCAAGCCCCCTGAATTGGGTAGGAAAGTTGTATGGACAGGCATAACACTTAGCCTGCTCATCCGGTATTCGCATTTGCGTTTCACGCATCCAGGCGCGGGTATCTTAAGGGTTCGGGTAGTAGCGCAGCCTGGTAGCGCACTTCACTGGGGGTGAAGGGGTCGTCGGTTCAAATCCGGCCTACCCGACCATTATTTTCACAAAACCAATAGTTTGAACCTTGTGCTGGTGGATACATCCATCCAGCCACAAGGCGAAGTCCCAGCACATTTTCGGCCACAAAAAAGGGAGCCGACACAGTCAGCCTCCTCCTCATAATCTCAGTAGTCGCTCAAACAGTTCGCTTACTGTACGATCTCACCTTTATCGATCACAGCCTTGCGAACCACATCGGAAAACGCGACAGCTTCCTTGCGGATCTGCTCTTCGTCAACGGTCAGGATGTCCCGGTTATCCATCAGGATACGGCCATCAACAATTGATGTGCTCACATTGGTCGCGTAAGCAGAATAAACCAGTGCTGAGTATGGGTTGTAGATCGGAACCATGTTTGGCGCTTTGGTGTCGATGATGATCACGTCAGCCAACTTGCCAACTTCCAAAGACCCAATCTTGTCTTCCATGTGAAGCGCACGCGCAGCGCCGATGGTTGCCATTTCAACCACCTTCACAGGAGGCATCGCAGCGCGGTCTTTGTTGACCAGCTTATGGACCTTCGCAACCTGACCCAGTTCATCAATGATGGAAAGCGTATTACCGGACATAGGTCCATCCGTACCAAGACCAATGCGAAGACCCTGATCAAACATCTTCAATGCAGGTGCAACACCCTTAGCGGATTTGATATTTGCACTCATATTATGAGAGATGCCGACATCGTAATCCTTCAGAATCTGGATATCATCGTCGTTTGCTGTAATGGTATGGGCTGCTACCACCTTATCGGAAAGCGCACCGATTTCCGCCATGTAACCGATTGGCGTCTTGCCCGGCATACGTTTTTCAATCTTCTCACTCTCGCGCTTAGATTCGGCGAGATGGATGAGGACCGGAACGTCTTTTTCCTGCGCTAGTTTATTTATCTTGACCAGCACTTCTGTTGTGTTGGTGTATGGCGCGTGAGGTGCAAACGCAGGCGTAATACGAGGATGATCCTTGTATTCCTCAATAAAGTTCAAAGCGTAATTGATGCCTTCCTCAGCATTCTTCGCATCGGCAACCGGAAACTTGATCACAGTCTCACCAAGCACAGCACGCATACCAATTTGGTCAACGGTCTTCGCAACTTCATCCTCAAAATAGTACATGTCAGCGTAAGTGGTTACACCGCCTTTAAGCATCTCTACGTTGCCAAGGTTAGCACCAATACGCACCATATCGCGTGAGACCAGGGCCGCTTCAAGTGGGAAGATATATCGGTACAAGCGATCTGGCACATCATCAGCCAGCGAGCGGAACACGGTCATGGAAACGTGAGTATGAGCATTGATCATACCCGGCATAACAATATCGCCATCTGCATCAATGGTTTTTTCTGCAGTGTAATCTGCGCTATCAGATCCGTCCGTTACAGCAAAAATCTTATTGCCTTTGATAGCAACAAGGCCGCGATCAAAAACAGTTTTCTGCGCATCCATAGTCAAAATTTGCGCATTGGTGATCAATAAATCAACAGCTTCGCCTGCATTCGCGTTTGAGAGCGCTGTGAAACCAAGGAGAAGAGAGAGTAAGCCAATTTTCTTCATATGAGCTGCAATGCCTTTCAAGCAAAACGATAGGTGAGCACCCTGCCAAATTCTGAGAGCTCGCAAACACATTAGAGACACTGCAGATGAGTGGCATTGGTATTTTTAACTATAGTCAACTTGTGACCATCATTCTCTTGGGGAGTAATAAGCCTCCGCAGCGTGAGTTTTGCCGAGCAGTTCACGCTCTCCTTGGCCCCGCAATGCCGAAGATCTAAGCCACACGTTCCTTTTGCACCATGAGGTAACCACCAATCCCCACTGCGGCGACAAGCGCAAAAGCAAAAGACCATTGCAAAGGCCCCGATCCGGCAAGAACCCCGGAAACCCCGGAGACCAATACCCCGGCTTTGCTAAGCCCTTCAGGCGTCAACCATGCGCTCAAAGCAGATGTCTCCTCCCCGCGCGCTTTTGCACCACCCTCAGCACCCTTTGCGTCCAGAACGGGAAGTATTTTGGATGCTGCCTCTGGTTTCCGCGCCAACTCAACAGAACGCTCCTGCACAGTGCTAACCCGCCGGGGCCATCCATTTTTGTTGTATGTCCAGTTCCTGAGCCTCTTCATAAACGCAAGTCGTTCAGTGCAAAGCGCATTAATCAGATCCAGAACGACCCGTTGTTTAATCGCCCCAAGCGTTTGCAACCCCACAATCCCGTCCGCAGCCACCCCTAAAAGGGCTTGCAGTGTTTTCACCGCACGTCCCGGCCCGGAGTTCACAGCAAAATCAAAGAGAGCATAATCCAACCCGGAAGGCAGCTTATCACCCTGAACAGCTTCCCAGTATTGCGTGCGAAAAATCTCAATAGCTTCTGCTTGGCTCAAAGTACGCACCTCCTGCACACTGACCGAACGCCCCCGCCACGCACTCAAAGTACCTTGAGTAATGCCAAAATTCGTCGGCCCTCCCGGATCCGCTTTATGACTTCGGTTGGCAAACCCACCTTCAATGCTCAACAACTCAGTTAGGACCAGTTCAAAATTATTCTTCATGCTACGACCCCACTAAAAACGGTATAAGGAGCTCCGTTTAGGTACAAAAATACTGCATAAGCAGCTGATAAATATGAAAAAGAGAAGAGCTAGATCTGCGGCACAACAGGTAGGAAGTAGTGCAAGGCGATCCGCACTTTACCGGCTGTAAAAGCCCCGCCATTGGCTTTGAGCCGAATGGGTGTATCTGAATAAAATGCGGAGGGACCAATCACACCCGCATTGTTTGAGCCAACCGCGATCCCTAAGGAGCCACCAAACTTGCCGCTTTCAGCCGCCAACCCGCAATCGTAGGAGCTTGCACCAGAAACGGCTTCCACCGTGCGCGTAGACACGCAAAACACGATTGCACGGTTTGGGATCAAGATCGTGCTGTCCACACTGGAACCGGAAAGCACAAGATCTTCTTCTTTGGTGATGAATTGGCTTTGCGCCCCGTGAGCTGTTTCGCTCAAAACGGTCTGCTCTTGCTGAAAGGCAAGCCCGCCGGTTGCCGGATCAGTACCAAGCCCGCTGACGGAGGAAAAACTGCCCCAAGCTCCACCAGAAAACACCTGCATGACGCCAGCGCTTTGAACCCATGCGGCCCACCCTTCTGAGGGTGCTAAATACCGCCAGATCCCAGCATCAAAAGCAGCAACCTTCTGGTCATGTCCCGCAAAAGCACCAGATGCACCTACCGGCACAATATAGCGTACGCCTTCTGCTGGTTCAGCAGGCGGAATACCAGTGCTGTTGGAGATCACCGAAAGCTGCACCACCAAGTCCACGAGGGCCAGTGCCTCATTGTGGGTGACATGTTTTTGTGCCTGCGC
The DNA here is from genome assembly GCF_900104145.1 of Pseudovibrio sp. Tun.PSC04-5.I4. Classification (NCBI taxonomy): domain Bacteria; kingdom Pseudomonadati; phylum Pseudomonadota; class Alphaproteobacteria; order Hyphomicrobiales; family Stappiaceae; genus Pseudovibrio; species Pseudovibrio sp. Tun.PSC04-5.I4. The sequence continues at coordinate 1,979,113 of NZ_FNLB01000006.1, forward strand.
AGCTGCAATCATCGGCAATTTGAGATTAGCCGTCATCTCACTCATAGATTCTCCCCTAAAATGCTGAGCCCAAGTCAAAGCCTAGCATTCAGCGCAGCTGGGGGAATAAACCTACAAAGAGCAGCAAAAAGCCTTCATGCACGAAGGCCGCACGTCACATCAAGCAACCTGACGACCAGTGCCATCACCAGCCAGAGACCAGATACGGGTGCGATTACGAGCCATCTTTTCGTCAACCGCGAAAGAAAGCTCGGACCCATGAAGACCCACCAATCTGTGCAAGAGTATAACGATGTCAGCAGCTTCCGATGCAACATCACGCGCACTATTGCCTTTAGCAACAGTCTCGCACAGTGCATTCAGCTCTTCCTGCGCTCGGTCAATCAAGGCGTAAAGGTCAGCAACCTCGCCAAAAGTTTGATCACCCCAAGCTGCAATACTCGCACTGCTTTCAATGGTCACCATGGTCGCCCACCCCTCTTGTTATACGCATTACATTTTTTCAGGCATTCTCCCTCAGCCCTAATTAGGCAAGCCAAAGAAAAAGCGGAGACACCCTCATGTCCCCGCCTATTCTCCAGTTAAAAAAGGCTTAACTTTGGCCCTTTTTTGATAGTTTACGCTGTTTCCAAAGCAGAAACGGACTCAGTCATAGCCTGATCGAGCACATCCAGCAGATAATCCGCATTTTCCTTAGAAAAAATCATTGGTGGGCGCATCTTCAAAACATTGTCATATGGCCCCTCGGTTCCCATCAATATGCCAAGGCCCTTTGCGCGGTTTGCAATACGCCTCGCCATATCCGTTGCAGGCTCCTTGGTCCGGCGGTCTTTCACCAACTCAATACCCAGGAAGAGGCCCATACCGCGCACATCACCAATAAACTCGTATTTCTCCATCAACTTGCGGAAACCGGACAAGATATACTCTCCCACACTCTGCGCATTCTGGCGCAAGCCATCCCGCTCAATCACGTTGAGAACAGAAAGACCAACCGCGCAGGACACCGGATTGCCGCCAAACGTGTTGAAGTACTCCATGCCATTGTTGAAACTGGATGCCACCTCTCGGGTCGTTACCAGTGCTGCCATGGGGTGACCATTGCCGATTGGCTTGCCCATCGTCACAACATCCGGCGTTACACCCTGGCTTTCAAAAGCCCACCAGTGCGATCCAACACGGCCAAACCCAACTTGCACTTCATCGGCAACACACAAACCACCTTCAGCACGGATGAGTTTGTAGACCTCCTGCAAATAACCATCCGGCATAAACACCTGACCAGCCACACTTGGAATTGATTCAGCAATAAAGAAAGCCGGCGCACGTCCTTGTTTTCTCATCAGGTCCAACTGCTGCGCCACACTATCAATGTAGCGCTGAGTGATTTCCTCGGGTGACCAGTCCGCGGGCGCACGATAGGCATCTGGAATAGCAGCCTCAAACACATGGTCGGGCCGCCCTTTGCCACCATTGCGCTTGTACTTGTAAGGGCTCAGAGCAATCAGCTCCGGTGTTGTACCGTGATACGCCCAGTCCAACACCACAGCATCGCGGCGTCCGGTATGCGCTTCTGCCATACGGATCATCAGGCTATTGGCTTCACTGCCCGTACATACAAACGAGGCAACAGCCAGACCATCCGGCAATGTTGCGGTTAGCCGTTCTGAATATTCAACGATGTTGTCGTGCAAGTAGCGTGTGTTCGTATTGAGCAATCCTGCCTGACAGGACAGAACCTCAACCACATCTGGATGAGCATGGCCCAGATGACAAACATTGTTGAAGCAATCCAGATAAGCCCGGCCACGATGATCAATCAGGTGCGCGCCCTCCCCGCGCACAAACTTAATCGGTTCGCTGTAAGATATAGAAAGGTTCGGCAACAGGTTATGGCGACGCAATGAGACAATTTCCTCAACAGAACGCCCACCGCTACCAAGGCTCTCCGCAGGAAGACCAGCAAAGTCGATTGCCGACGGGAACAAATCGCCCCATACATCAAGGTAGTTCTCTTCCCCAACTCCTAAAATCTCTTCTGCATTCAAAGATACATCCGTTGAAAGCTGCAAATGCAAATGTGGTGCCCAGCCCCCATTTTCATCATCGGCTCCAAGATACCCAACTGTATCACCCGCATGAAGCACATCTCCGGTCTTCAACCGGCTTGCAGCTTCGTGCGCCATGTGCCCCCACAAGCTTACAAACGGCTGACCACAATCAGTTTTATGCTCAAGCGCAATCATGCACCCATACCCGAGTAGGTCTGTCTCAATGACAACGGAACGAACACGGCTTTCCATTGGCGCATGAACGCGGCTTCCAGCAGGCAAAAACAAATCAAACCCAAGGTGATTACGCCGGCGCTCACCCTCTATGAAACGGCTCTGGAAAAAGTCCGAAGAATAAACGCTGCGGTTTTCGCCCCATGGCCCAATACCAAGCTCAACGCTGTGGGCATCACAATAATCTTCCCACCAATCCTGAGCCTCCTCCGGCTTACGGTCGCGAGACGTAATCGTCATCTCGTTCTCAGGATCATCATAGGGAACCAGCGCTTTAGCCATCAGCTTTGGATGACGATCAAACAATGGGGCAAAGGAATTCCGGTTTTTAGCGCAAAACCCGATCACCTTCGTGGCGCCCGGCACAGCCTCAAAACCACAGGCCTTGCGCAACATTGCCGTCGCAAAGACTGGCTTCATGCCATAGAGCTTGTGCAGCAGGTTCCACGCAGGCGCTTCACTGACCGCAAGATAAGGATTGTCCTCAGCCTCGTCCCTGCGCAAAGCAGACAGGCTGACACTGGTCACCAACCGCATGGCGATCAGATCAAACAGCAGATCGATCTCCCCTTCCTCAAGCGGATATTCGCCATGGTATGCCGCAGCAAGCTCAGCTGCAGCTCCAATCGGATCAGCCACATCCATAATCGTGTAAGCCGCCGCAATAGCAACCTCTGCAATTACCGGCGTATGCAAACTGTCGCCAAAGTCGATCAGACCGCACACAGTGGAATGATCATCGGGATCAACTAAAACGTTCCAGTCATTGGCATCATTATGAATAACCGCCGCTCGCAGACCTGCCAAGCGCGGCGCAACATTCTTATCAAACCGCTCAAGGAAATACGCGGCGACCTTGCGATTGTCTGGGTCGGGGATGGCATCCAGCCGCTCACGCGCATCACCAGCAGTGCGGAGGTCCCACTCAAAACTGCGCAAAGCACCGGGGTGAACAAACCCACGCAGCGCCATATCCACCTTGCCAAGCAACGTGCCGAGGCTGGCAACAACTCCATCCTCGCGCTTGGTCTCAGCAAGCGGCACACCGGGAACCCAGGAAACAACACGCATGGCATAGGAGGTTCCATCTGGATCAGTAACAGGTTCGGTCGCCTCACCCAAATTGGTCAGACACAAACGCGGCATAGGTAATTCCGGCGAAGAAACAGCTAGATGTTGCAACATGGCAGTTTGAAAGCTGGTCTCGACAGCAGGTTCGCTGGCATTCACAATTTTGACCGTGAAACTGCTCCCATCCTCGGCGTCAAGGCGATGGTTCTGATCACGTTCACTTTCCAACGGCGACAAGGTGCCGGCAAGGCCCCAGTGCGTTTTCAAAAGCGATGCAATCTGTTCTACAGCAAAATTCGGCTCGGGATGGCTAATATCAGTCATTGATCTCTCCAGTTGCCCAGATTTTAAACCACTGTGATATTTCAGAATACCGACATTATGTCAGTTGCACCTGCAGTCTGTCGCGATTAATAAGTATTTTAACGGAACTCTTCTGACTGGGATGGATAGACGTAATGCTTGATGCAACTGATCGCGAAATCATCGCCATTCTTTCCAAGGAAGCCCGCATTCCCACCAAGACATTGGCTGCACGTATCAATCTGTCTCGCAGTGCCACCAGCGAACGCATAACAAGATTGGAGAGGAACGGGACAATTCGCGGGTATCGGGCAGATATCGGCGGCATAGACCCTGCGCACATCGCAGCCTACCTGTTCGTCCGCCTCTCCCGCACGCCCATGCGCACTATTCTGGATACCTTGGCAGCCTTCCCAGAAGTCAAACGCGCCAGCTCAATCAGCGGGGAGCTGGACTTGATCGTGGAGGTGGTTGCCCCCTCCATGGAAGCACTGAACAATGTGAGAGATGCCATTGCAACAACCGATGGTGTCGCCGACCTCACAACATCTGTTGTATTGCGAGAAGAGTTTCAACGCGCTTGACGGAACAACGACGTAATACACCGCCACGCACGTCGTGTAAGACTGATAAGTTCCTTGCCTAGCAGCAGCGCCCCGCCATACCAAAACACCTCAGCAAGAATATACAGCAACCCAAACACACCAAAATGCGCACCAACTCCATCCCACGCTACAATGTAATGCGCGAGAAACGGCACAGCAAACGCCATTACCCAAATGAGCATAGAGATGAAAAGGGCCAAAAAACCGAATATACGCCGCACAAAGTTCACCATGGGCTACTACAAGCCCATGGTATAACAGGTCACAGTTCAGTGGAACTAAATGAAATCAACGTAGTTTTAGCGCGCTTGATCCAGCATGCGTTTACATTCCAGCAACTCAAACAGGGTTGACTGCAAAAGATGTACTTCATCCTTGGAAAGGCCGGTAGAGGCAGGAGCCTCGTCTTTTTCCGATCCCATAAGGCGATCCATAAAGCGGAACGCACCATGGCCGCCTTTGCCATTCGGGTCCGGCTCATCATCTGGCAACAAACCAGATGGAAATGGCAAGTCAGGTTCTGGCTCTCTGAAGCTTCGCAAGTCACCTTGCTCGTCTTCTCCAGCTCCCTCAGCCACCCAGTCTTCCTGCGGCCCAGCATCCTCATAAGGGGACATAACAGCTTGCGCCACAGCAGCCTCAGCAGCACTACTCACAAAATCGCCAGAAGCGCTTTCAGCAATGCCGATAGGTGTATTCGCACTGACTGATGAAGGGACGATAACACCGCCACCTTCTTTCCAGACATCCATAACAATGCGCACGCCCTGCTCACGCAGGATACGTTGCACGCCTTTAATAGTGTAGCCTTCCCCATAGAGCAGGTGGCGTATGCCACGCAGAAGCTCCAGGTCATCAGGTCTATAGTAACGGCGTCCACCACCTCTTTTCAGAGGCCGGATCTGGGTAAATCGAGTTTCCCAGAACCTCAGGACATGCTGTGGCAAGTCCAACTCATTAGCGACTTCACTAATTGTTCGGAACGCGTCGACGCTCTTCTCCACAATGCAGACCCTCTAAACCTAATTATTTTGGGGGCAGCAATTAGCTAGCGCCTTCAACCAAAGCATCATTGATGTGTTGTTTCAAAACATTGCTTGGCTTAAAAACCATAACCCGACGTGGAGAAATAGGAACTTCCTCACCCGTTTTAGGATTACGGCCAATGCGTTCGCCTTTAGAGCGGACAACAAAAGAGCCAAAACTAGACAATTTAACAGAATCGCCATTTTCGAGACTGGCAGATATTTCCGCAAGAACCTGTTCAACAAGTTCAGCAGATTCAGTCCGAGATAGGCCGACTTTCTGGTAAACCGCCTCACACAAATCCGCGCGGGTTACAGTGTGACTACCCATTCCACCCTCCTCCGGTAAAGCCATGATCCGTAAGAATAAAGCTTGCTTTCAGCGATTTACGGTATGGCTAACCGGCGTCAGCGTCAACAGCTCATTTGCTAACTATTGCAACCCTTTGGGGGTTTTTACTGCTTTTTACCACTTAAGAAGCACAGAACCCCAAGTGAAGCCGCCGCCCATGGCTTCCAGCATGATCAGATCGCCTCTTTTGACCTTGCCAGCTTTCACAATACTATCCAAAGCCAAGGGAATCGAAGCGGCTGATGTGTTGCCATGCTCTGAAACTGTTTTCACAACCTTTTCAGGTGTGATTCCCAGTTTTCTGGCAGATGCATCAATAATGCGCTGGTTCGCCTGGTGCGGCACAAACCAATCCAGATCATCAGCCGAGGTGCCAGTAGCTTCAAACGCGGCCTCAATCACATCAGTGACCATGCCAACAGCATGTTTGAAGACTTCACGGCCTTCCATGCGCAGGTAACCAGCTGTCTGAGTGGTAGAAGGACCACCGTCCACGTAAAGCTTGTCTTTGTGACGGCCATCAGACCGCAGATGACAGGTCAATACACCGCGCTCAGCCAAAGCCGCTTCACCGTCCTGCGCTTCCATAACAACAGCGCCAGCGCCATCGCCAAAGAGCACGCAGGTGGTGCGGTCTTCCCAATCCAAAATGCGAGAGAACGTCTCTGCACCAATCACAAGAGCACGTTTTGCCATGCCACAACGTAAATACGCATCAGCCGTGGTCACAGCATAAACGAAGCCGGAGCAAACAGCCTGCACATCAAAGGCAAACCCATGATGAATGCCAAGCGCAGCCTGAACAGCCACAGCCGTTGCTGGAAACGTGTTATCTGGCGTCGACGTTGCCAAAACAATCAAGTCAATGTCTTGCGCATCCACACCGGCATTTTCCAAAGCAGCCTTTGCCGCTTTGATTGCCAGATGCGAGGTGAACTCACCTTCTGCAGCAATATGACGATTTTTGATTCCAGTACGCTGAACGATCCACTCATCAGAAGTGTCAACAAACTCAGTAAGCTGCTGGTTGCTTAGTGCTTTTTCCGGCAAGTAACTGCCACAGCCTAAAAATACAGAGCGAAGTGCCTTCACTGTAAACCCTTCAGTTATTCTTTTCAGCGATTGAGAAACGACCACGATGGTAGTTTGCCAAATCATCAGAGATCTTTTTAATCAAATCATTCTTAGCCATATCGTAGGCCAGTTCAATGGCTGCACTAAAACCTTCAGCATCTGCGCCGCCATGACTTTTGATGACAATGCCGTTGAGCCCAAGAAAAACACCACCATTAACCTTACGTGGATCCATTTTAGCGCGTAGTCGCTCAAAAGCGCCCCGTGCAAAAAGATACCCTATTTTGGCCATGAGAGTCCGCTTCATAGCAGCACGCAGGTAGCCAGCAAACTGCTTTGCTGTTCCCTCGGCTGTTTTGAGCGCAATATTGCCAGCAAACCCTTCGGTCACGACAACATCAACAGTACCCTTACCGATATCGTCGCCCTCAACAAAACCGGAATAGACGAGGTTTGGAGGAGACAGCTCACGCAGCATTTTACCAGCTGTGCGCACTTCCTCAACACCCTTAACCTCTTCAACGCCGATATTAAGAAGACCAACGGTTGGCTGCTTAACACCATGAACTGAGCGACACATTGCGCCGCCAAGAATAGCGAAATCAATCAACTGCTGCGCATCTGCGCCAATGGTTGCACCCACATCAAGCACGATAGATTCACCGCGCATAGTTGGCCACATGGCCGCGATCGCAGGACGTTCAATACCAGACATAGTGCGCAAGCAGAACTTGGACATAGCCATCAGCGCACCAGTATTACCGGCAGAAACGACCACTTCCGCTTCAGAGTTTTTCACCGCAGCGATCGCCTTCCACATGGAAGATTTGCCACGGCCTTTGCGCAGAGCCTGACTTGGTTTTTCATCCATACCAATCGAAACATCAGTATGATGGACAACGGATGCCTGCTTTAGACGAGGGTATTCCTCGAGCATTGGTTCGATGATTTTACTATCACCGAAAAGCAGGAACTCGATGTTCGGACAGCGTTGCAACACCAGGTCAGCCCCAGGCAACACCACTTCCACACCGTAATCCCCTCCCATAGCATCAAGAGAAATACGTATTTTTTCAGACATTTCCAATTTTCAGCCTTGTCCCATCAAGTTTCGCCCTTGTAACGACGATCCTTGGTATAGTTAAGAGCATTTTCCCTAGGTTCGGTGGAAATGCGCGTCGCGAAGATACTAAATTCTAGACCTGCCGCAACACCCATTCACAAAAATACCTTTGCAACAACCTAAGATTTACTCTTGCCTTTCAAGGCTTCCAGCGCAGCAAAGGGAGAAGGCTTCTGCTCTTCTACTTCTTCACTTTCTTCCTCTGGGGCCGGTGCATACTGCTCATCCATTTGAACCCCATCAGCCCGAGGAAACGAACTCAAACCCAAAGCAAAATGTTCGCAAATTATTGCGCCTAAATCTACCTGTGGACCCGAAAAATAATCCGGTGGATCACTCTCATCAACATCCAGGTCGACTTCCAGGGTATCATCCAGCGTCCGTCGACGGCCCCGAGGATCTAACGCAGGCAAAAACGTCCGGTCAAATTCTTCGTTCACCTGACATTTAACTGGCTCAAGCGTTACCACACATTGTTGTATAGCCAAGGCATGAATGTGGCCGCGCGCAGCAAGACCATCACGTCTCCACGGACGAATTTCAAGATCTGCCACAAATTCTGGCAAATCCATCAAATCATATGCTTTTGCGATAATTGTCCGCTCAGCCTCATTCAGCTCCAGTTTTAACCGGCTTGTTTTATTCCCAAGCCGTGTGACATCAATGAGATGAGCCCATGGGTATTCACTGTTGGCCATCGCTGGCGTCTTCCCTTATCAGTTCTGCTCGTGGTGCCACAAAGTTCAAGTCGCCCTTGAGAATTTCTTTTGTTGACAGCGCTGCCAACCCTTCCACAGCATCAAGCATGTAATGAACAAGCCCGTTGATCGCAACACGTTCCCCACTATCTGCGTAGATGTTTCGTGCAAAGGCATCAAATAGCGCCGTATTGTCGCTGTTTTCCAAAGCTTTTGCGTAGCTTGTTGTCCGCCCATAGAATGATTCGACCATTTTACGAACCCGCCTACGCACACCTTCATCCCCGATACCCAGCTCTCGTAAGCTCTGATCCATATCCAGAAAAAACAGATCAAAAACAGCCTGCGCAAATTTCCGCCCCGCTTTATCCTCACCTCTTAACCGGTGAAAAACACAAAAAGCGTGCAAAACGATCATCTCAAAGCGACCTTCGCTCGTATCAGGTATACCATAGCGCTCATAAAACACCGGTAGTCGTGCCTGCGCGACGATCCGCTCATAAGTTGCTCGGATGGATATGTCTTCGCGTCGTCGGAATAAGCCGAAGATCATGGCACCTCTCTTGCGCTTATCGAGTTGCTTGTGTCCCTGCCATGAGGATGGCATAAGCACAAGTCTTAATCTAAACCGCTTGCTTGCTGCATTTTGCTGCATATTGCAAGCCAACAGGATGTTTGGAATGTTTGCATTTGCGCGCCGTACTGCGTTCCTCGCTATTTTAAGCCTGCCTTTGGCTGGCTGCTTCACCCAGACATTAACTCATGGCCAGATCGTTTCACCTGATGCAATTCAAGATGTTCAAGTCGGCTCTAGCCGCGAACAGGTAGAACTGGTCCTTGGTAGTCCATCCACCGTGTCCAAACTGGACGGTGAAGCTTACTATTATATCTCGCAAAAAAGCGAAACCGTGGCGTTCTTGTCTCCATCTATCGTAGATCAGCGTGTTGTCGCTGTTTACTTTGATAAAGACGGCTATGTGAAGTCCGTTGGTGACTACGGCATTGAAGATGGCAAAGTCTTTGATTACCTCGGCAGAAGAACACGCACCGGCGGTGCTGATTATGGTCTCCTAACACAGATCCTGCGCGGAGCAGCAAATCCATCAATTGGCCTGTAAAGACTACTTAACAAGCTAATAACCAAGTTGTCTGAAAATAAAAGCCGATGCCCTTCTCCGGGCATCGGCTTTTTCTTTGCCCGGCCAGTAGGTATCCGACAGTCTTAATGACCCGCCTGAGTGCACGCACTACTGTGTTCTTTATTGCAGTCTTCTGGGGACATGAGATGATTGAAACATACCGCGGGGTCGTCTACCCGCATCAGGAAGACCATATGGGCCACATGAACGTGGCTTGGTACACCTCCAAATTTGACGAAGCCACGTGGCATCTGCTCGCACATATCGGCATTACACCCTCTTATGTGCGGGAGGGTAACAAGGGCATGGCAGCTCTGGAGATCACAAATAATTATCTGGCCGAAGTCACGGCTGGCGATTTGCTCGTCGTGCGCTCCGAAATTACAGAGGTGAAGGATAAAACCATCCGCTTTCGCCACACCATGTTTGATGCAATCAGCGACAAGCCAGTCGCGACCATGCAAGCTGTCGGGGTCCACATGGATCGCAAAATCCGCAAATCCTGCCCTTTTCCCGAGGATGTAAAAGAAAGTTGCAAAAAGCTATTTCCTGAACCCGCATAAAAAAACCCCGGCGAGATCATCGCCGGGGTTTTCTAAGGATCAAGTAGAACCAATTAGTGTGCCAGAACTGCAAGAAGCAGAAGAGCAACGATATTGGCAATCTTGATCATTGGGTTAATAGCTGGACCAGCCGTATCCTTGTAAGGATCACCCACTGTATCACCGGTAATAGCCGCCTGATGAGCGCTAGAGCCTTTACCGCCGTAATGACCGTCTTCAATGTACTTTTTAGCGTTATCCCACGCACCGCCACCAGCGGTCATAGAAAGCGCAACAAAGAGACCTGTCACAATCACACCAAGCAGCATTGCACCAAGGGATGCGAATGCATTTGCTTTGCCAGCAATTGCTTCGATCGCAAAGTAACAGACGATTGGAGACAGCACAGGCAGCATAGAAGGAATGATCATTTCCTTGATGGCAGCCTTCGTCAGCATATCAACAGCACGGCCATAATCAGGACGAACTTCGCCCTTCATGATACCAGGCTGTTCTTTGAACTGACGCCGAACTTCTTCAACCACAGCACTGGCCGCACGCCCAACTGCTGTCATGGCCATACCGCCAAACAGGAATGGCAACAAACCACCGAAGAACAGACCGACCACCACATAAGGGTTGGTGAGTGAGAAATCGATAGATTCTGCTGTCATGCCTTTGAAGTATGGAAACTGATCAGAGTTCGCCACGAAGTACTTCAGATCTTCGGTGTAGGCTGTAAACAGCACCAGTGCACCAAGACCAGCAGACCCAATCGCATACCCTTTGGTCACAGCCTTTGTGGTGTTACCAACAGCATCCAGCGCATCAGTTGTGGCACGCACTTCAGCTGGCAGGTTCGCCATTTCAGCAATGCCGCCCGCATTATCAGTCACAGGACCGAACGCATCAAGCGCAACCACCATACCCGCAAGTGCAAGCATCGTTGTCACAGCAATCGCAATACCGAACAAACCAGCAAGCTGGAACGTTACGATAATGCCGCCAATGATCACCAAAGCAGGCAATGCAGTGGATTCCATGGAGATCGCAAGGCCCTGAATAACGTTGGTGCCGTGACCAGTTTCAGACGCACGCGCGATGGACTGCACAGGACGGAAGTTCGTACCGGTGTAGTATTCAGTGATCCAGATGATCAGACCTGTCACCACTAGACCAGTCGCCCCGCACAGGAACAAATCCATGGAGGTGAAGGTCACGCCGTTGCTCATGGTCAGCACAGTATCCATACCGCCAAAGACCCAAGAGGTCAGCGGATAAAGGATGATCAGTGAAATAACCGCAGTTGCGATGAAGCCTTTGTAGAGCGCACCCATGATGGAGTTTGACGCCCCAAGGCGCACAAAGAACGTGCCAATGATGGATGCAACAGAGCAAACACCACAGATCGTCATTGGGTAAAGCATGGTCGCCTGAAGCTCAGGCGTTCCTGCAAAATAGATCGCTGCCAGAACCATGGTTGCAACAAGCGTCACAGCGTAGGTTTCAAACAAATCGGCAGCCATACCAGCACAATCGCCAACGTTGTCGCCAACGTTATCAGCAATTGTAGCCGGGTTGCGTGGATCATCCTCAGGAATTCCAGCTTCAATCTTACCAACAAGGTCACCGCCAACGTCAGCACCTTTTGTAAAGATACCGCCGCCAAGACGAGCAAAGATGGAAATCAGAGACGCGCCGAACCCAAGAGCTACAAGAGCATCAATCACAATACGTGATGTTGGATCATATCCCAATGGCCCGGTGAGGATCACGTAGTAAACAGCCACGCCCAGAAGAGCGAGACCAGCAACAAACATGCCGGTGATAGCGCCAGAACGGAATGCAATGGAGAGCCCTGCCCCAAGGCTCTGGCTTGCAGCTTGTGCAGTGCGAACGTTTGCCCGTACTGAAACGAGCATTCCAATAAATCCAGCGGAGCCGGAAAGAACGGCGCCGATAATAAATCCAATGGCAACTGTGATGCCCAGCAAGTAGGCAACAATCACAAAGATAACAGCGCCAACGATTGCAACAGTGGTGTACTGACGAGAGAGGTACGCCTGTGCGCCCTCTTGAATAGCACCGGCAATTTCCTGCATCTTTGCAGACCCGGTGTCAGCGGCCATCACATTGCGAATTGCCCAAATGCCATAAACGACAGACAGCAGGCCACACGTGATGGTTACGATAAGTTCAGTCATATTCCCTCCCCTAAGGGTACCCTGCTACTTATGTGTGTATTTGTAGCAAAATCCGCACTGCACTTGTGTAATTTAACGGACACAGTGACGGTATATACCTGTCACTATCCGTCAAGTTGCTTTTGCGTGGTAGTGGAAGGAAACACGTATGTTGAAATGCCAGAATTTACTTGGAATTATTCAAACTTTAACTTCGCGTCTTTCAGTAAACATAAGTGACATAACAAGAATTAGACATACGATGACGAAAGGGAACACCATCATATTCACAGTTTCCCAGCCAAATACACTTAACAATTTCCCTGAGGAAAACGACGCGGTTGCAACTAAACCAAAGACAAAGAAGTCATTTACGGACTGGACTCTGTTTTGCTCTTCTGGTCGGTAAGTCTGTGTGAGCAGTGCAGAGGCTCCAACAAAGGAAAAGTTCCAACCAAGGCCAAGTAAAACCAAGGAACTCCAGAAAATCCAACGCTCTAATCCCGTAAGGCCAACCAGCGCGCAAATTGCGTAAATTACAAAACCTGCCCCAATGACAGGTCCATGGCCGAATCGGCCGATCAAAGACCCTGTTATGAAGCTTGGTGCGAACATGGCAATCACATGCCATTGAATACCGAGCGCAGCGTCAGAATTAGTCAAGCCACAGGCAACCATAGCAAGCGGTGCCGACGTCATAATCAGGTTCATAATCGAATAGCTGATCATACCGGTGGACACAGCAACCAAGAAATTTCGTTGTTTCATAATCTCAAGGAGCGGACGTCCACGCTGGCTTCTGTCCAGCTTCGGCGGCACTGGTATTTTCAAAAAGACGACAAAACACAGGCCGATAGCCAAAAGAACAGCCTGCGCAAGGTAAGTTCCCACAAACAGGAACGGTTCAAACATGCCCTGTGTCAGAATAACCGTTTGCGGCCCAACCACACCAGCAAGAATGCCGCCGGTCAAAACCCAGGAAATTGCTTTTGGCTTAAAAGCGGCACTGGCAGTATCAGCTGCTGCAAACCGGGCCTGTTGCGTAAACGCCATGACAAAACCGCTGCCCATTGTGGACACGCAAAGAATTGGGAAGCTGCCAACATACGCGGCATATGCCGCCACCAACGCGAAGACCATACCAAACAATAAGGCACCAGCCAGCCCGTTTCTGCGACCAAAACTGCGCATCAACATGCCAGCAGGCAAAGTGCCAATCGCAGTTCCCAGAACAAACGCAGTTACCGGCAAGGTCGCCAATGACTTATCTTCAACCAGAAGCGTAGAGGCCAGAATGGACGTCGTTGCAAAAATAATGGGAGGGACACCACCTGCAAAAGACTGTGCGAGCGCCAAAAGCAACGCATTACGTTTTGCCAGACCGTCATCAATAAACGGAGCCGCAACAGAATTTCCCATGATGTGTACTTTCAAATGCAGGTAGGAACCAACAACCTAGTCAATTTCCCGTAATGAGCAACTCCTTAGCTCATGACATCTACTGCAACTTTGGGAGATATAAGAATAACCCGATGAAAATACGTCGCAATCTGCGGTTTCAATCGATTATTGAGGTCTAAAAGTGCCGAAACCCAGCCGCACCGCGCAAGATAAATGGCTCGTCATGCCAGATCAATTCGACTGTGCCCTGCTCTTGCCCAGCATCCAGAGTTTGAAGGTCACCAATCTGCGTGACTGCAAGACCTGTCGCGGTAAGAGCATTTTCAAAAGCTGTACAATTTTCAGGCATAATAGCGGCAAGGATCTCGTAATCATCCCCGCCGGAAATAGCAGTTTCCAGAAACTCTCGGTTCTTGGCAATCATTGCAGAGGCAGCAGATGAATAGGGTACATCTTCCAAAATAACCCGCGCCTGCACCTTTGAAGTCCGACACATATGCCCAAGGTCCCCAACCAGACCGTCAGATATATCCATGGCCGCAACAGCATAATCCCGCAGCGCATCCGCAGCACTCACACGTGGTTGAGGCAAAAGATAGCGATCCAGCAAAAAATCACGCTCTGCATCAGACAAACCGACTTGTGCTGCAAGTCCCTCATCCAATCGCAATTTCAGTCCGAGCGCAGCATCCCCGATAGACCCAGTCACATAAAGCTTGGCGCCAGCAACAGCAGTGTTGCGACGAACCACGTCACCAATGGGAACATTTCCGAAAGCAGTTATGGAAAGCAGCGGTCCTTTGGGGCAGGAAATTGTATCACCGCCCAGAAGATCGATACCAAAACGATCCTGAACAGCTTTCAAGCCACGGCAAAACTCTGCAATCCACTCCTCGCCAATATCATCAGAAAGGCCAAGACCAAGCAGATAGCCTTTAGGTATCGCGCCTTTGGCAGCAAGATCACTGAGATTAACGCCAAGCGCTTTTTGCGCCACGGCAAAAGGAGGGTCATTTTCAAAAAAATGAACCCCTGCCATCAGCATGTCCTTGGTTACAACCAATTCACATCCGGTGTCAGGGGCAAAAACTGCAGCATCATCTTGTAAGTGCGCCGCGCCTATACTGGTAGCAAGCGGCGCAAAATAGCGCTCAATAAGCGAGAACTCTCCCAGTCTGGAAGGGGCGGGTTTCTCGCTCATCAATCAATCTTCAAATTCAGAAGAACGCAGTTCGCGGGCCATACGGTTCATGATACCGTTCACCAGACGCGATTCATCTCCTTCATAGAAGGACTTTGCAACATCGATGTATTCATTGATGATCACACGGGCCGGAACATCTTTTTTCCGCAAAAACTCGGCACAGCCAACACGCAGGATCGCCCGCAAAGTTGTATCTATACGCTTCAGCGGCCAGTCTTCAGAAAGCGCGCTATGAATGCGCGGATCAATCTGCAACTGATCTTCAAACACAGCCTGCACCAGATCACGGAACCATGCCGGGTCTGCATCACGATACTGATCGCCATCAATATCCTGACCAAGCCGGTAAGCTTCATACTCAGCTAGCACATCGTCTAGGCGTGCGCCGGTCATTTCCATCTGGTAAACGGCCTGAACAGCAGCCAGACGAGCGACCCCGCGTTTATTCGCGGGTTTCACTTCGCCGTTTTTCTTGTTGTTTTCCGTAGTCATCCTAAACCTTACACACCGAACCGGTCGCGCACACGTATCATAGCCAAACAAGCCTCAGCAGCACCGCCGCCCTTATTCTTTTTAGAAAGGCTGGCGCGAGCCCATGCCTGATCATTGTTCTCAACCGTTTGGATGCCGTTACCAACTGCAACACAAGCATCAATCGCCAGATCCATAATAGCACGAGCCGACTCGTTAGAAACGATGTCGTAGTGGCTGGTTTCACCACGAATTACGACACCGAGTAAAACAAAACCGTCATAATCTGCTTCGCCATTTTCCATTGCAGTTAACGCCATGGAAAGCGCAACAGGAACTTCTAACACACCTGGAACAGACAAACGCGAGATCCGGGCACCTTCCCGTTCCAACACGTCTTCAACCCCTTCGTACAGGGCGTCAGCCAAATCTTCGTAAAAACGTGCTTCAATAACAAGGATGTGCGGATTCGCGCTCATTTTTATTCTCCTACTGCCTACGCCCGTTTAACCTGAACCAATCAGAAATAAGCGGTGTAAGCCACGGGTACAGCAGCACCCGCGTATGTGGGCTCAGGAACCATGCCCCAAACAAATTGTCCAGTTATTTCCAACGGAATTATTTGGCTATAAAGTTATTTTGCGATTTCCGCAAGGCTTGGAAATTCGGCAAGACGCGCAACGTATCGTGCCATCATGTCTACCTCCAAATTAACCTCGTCCCCAGCGGCCCTGTCGGACCACGTGGTCACCTCTAACGTATGTGGGATCAAGAACACGGAAAACGTGTTTCCCTCTGCCTCATTCACAGTCAAAGAGGTTCCATCCAATGCAACGGATCCCTTCTTGGGAATAAACCGTGCAAATTCAGGGGCACATTCAAACTTCAGATAAAGGCTCTCGGGGTGCCGTGTGCATTCAACAATGGTGGCTTTGCCATCCACATGACCAAGCACCAGATGGCCGCCAAGCTCGGCTCCCATTGCCAACGAGCGTTCAAGGTTAAGCCGTTTGCCCACTTTCCAGTTGGCAACAGTCGTCAATGCCAGCGTTTCCGCCGCAGATTCAACGCTAAACCATGCCTGATCACCGTCGCGCCCTTTGGCAACAACGGTATGGCACACGCCAGAACACGCAATAGAGGCACCAATCTCGATCCCGTCTGGATCATAGACACTGCCAATTTTTGTCCTTTGACCTGCAGCAATCTGCTCCAGCTCAAGGATTGTTCCAACGTCACTAACGATGCCAGTAAACACCTAGAACCTCTCTTTTGGCGTATACCGCCACAGCAAATCCTCGCCAACATAGCGAAGCATCTGCTTGTTATAACCGTCTTGTAAACTTGCAAGGCCTTCAAACCCGAAAGGTTGAATACCATCGGAACCAATGTCTGTGGTTCCTTGAAAAATCATAAGCTCATCAACCAGATCTTGCTGAAGCAAACCGTGCGCAAGCTCGGCACCGCCCTCCACCATAATCTGAGAGAGACCGTGCATGTAGAGCGCTTCCAGTGCTTTATCAAGACACACCTTACCATTTCGAAGGCAATCATTGATGATAACCGTCACGCCTTCCCGTTCAAGCGCACTAACGCGGTGATCGGGCGCATGTTCACCCACCACAACCCAAAGCGAATTATGTCCTGCACTCTGCACCAGATTGGATTTCAGAGGCATACGCGCCAAACTATCAAACACAACAGGTTGAGGAGATCGGCCTTCAAGACCCGGCAACCGGCAACTCAGTTCCGGATCATCTTCCAGAACGGTTCCGATACCCACCACGATCGCATCCATCTGAGAACGCATGGCATGAACCAGTTGGCGCGACAACGCACCTGAGATGGAAACTTGACCCGCACCGCGCTTGCCAATGTACCCGTCTTTAGAAACAGCCATTTTCAACTGAACAAAAGGGCGATCCTTCAGCACACGGCAGATGTGCCCCCGAACAGCTTGCTGGCATTCTTTTTCCAAAACACCAACAATGACCTCAACGCCGCCCTCTTCCAGCATCCGCTTGCCACGTCCGGCAACGGCGGGGTTAGGATCAGCAGCACCATAGATCACGCGGGAAACACCGGCAGCAACAAGGGCGCGGGCGCAAGGACCAGTCCGGCCATAATGCGCACAAGGCTCCAGCGTTACATAGGCCGTCGCACCCTTAGCGTGTTCACCGGCATCGATGATGGCAAGAACTTCAGCGTGTGAGCCGCCCGGAGGCAGAGTTGCCCCCTGCCCAACAACCACAGGTCCATTCCCAAAATCTTTAGTGAGAAGCGCACCAACAGGAGGATTGGGCCACGTCTGCCCTTTTGCGCGAATTCCATAGCTGATTGCAGCCGCCATAAAGCGTTCGTGCTCAGCAAGCTCGTCAGCATTTAGCGCTTTGTGACCCGACAAAGCATCCCCCTGAATACGACTAATAGCAAAGCCAGAGTTTAGATCCGTGGAGGCATCATTAACGGATCATCGTCCGCATCACTCAACTCATCCAGCAGCGCTTCAAAATCTTTAGCTTCGCGGAAATTTTTATAAACGGAAGCGAACCGCACATAAGCCACATCGTCAAGGGTTTTCAGCCCTTCCATGACCAAGTGCCCAACATCTTCTGCCACAACATCACTTTCGCCAGAGCTTTCCAGCTGACGAACCAACCCGCTCACCATACGCTCTATACGTTCTGGCTCAACTGGACGTTTGCGAGTCGCGATCAAAACGGACCGCATCAGCTTCTCGCGATCAAAAGGAACCCGGCGACCATTGCGCTTAATAACAGTCAGCTCACGCAGCTGAACACGCTCAAAGGTGGTAAAGCGACCACCACATGTCTGGCAGACTCTGCGCCGACGGATAGAAGTATTATCCTCGGTTGGGCGCGAATCCTTCACCTGGGTGTCATCACCCCCGCAATACGGACAACGCATCTCGCCTGCCTCCTTAGCAAATCATTGAAGAACCGCCGAATGGGTATCCGGCGACTCTTCTCGTTTAAATCAGTTTTGATAGATTGGGAACCGGGCAGTGAGTGCCAGTACCTTTTCTTTGACCTGTGCTTCCACAGCTTCGTTGCCTTCAACGGAGTTTGTCTTACGCAGACCTTCCAGAACCTCGGTAATCAACTTACCAATTTCACGGAATTCTTCAGGGCCAAAGCCGCGGGTCGTACCTGCTGGCGTACCAAGACGAATACCGGAAGTAATGGTAGGTTTCTGAGGATCGAGCGGAACACCATTCTTGTTACAGGTGATGTTTGCACGGCCCAGAGAAATCTCGGCATCTTTACCGGTCAGGTTCATAGGACGCAGATCAACCAGCATCAGATGTGTGTCGGTACCGTTAGAAACGATATCCAAACCACCCTCACGCAGTGTCTGAGCCAGAACCTGTGCGTTCTCGATCACGTCTTTGCCGTAAGTCTTAAACTCAGGGCGAAGCGCTTCACCGAAGGCAACAGCTTTAGCCGCAATCACATGCATCAAAGGACCACCCTGCAGACCTGGGAAGATCGCGGAGTTAATCTTTTTCGCAATGTCAGCATCGTTGGTCAGAACCAGACCGCCACGAGGACCACGAAGGGTCTTGTGGGTGGTGGACGTTGCAACATGTGCATGCGGGAACGGGCTTGGGTGATGACCACCAGCAACAAGACCAGCAAAGTGAGCCATATCAACCCAAAGGTAGGCACCTACTTCGTCAGCAATTGCGCG
This sequence comes from Pseudovibrio sp. Tun.PSC04-5.I4, assembly GCF_900104145.1. Taxonomy (NCBI): domain Bacteria; kingdom Pseudomonadati; phylum Pseudomonadota; class Alphaproteobacteria; order Hyphomicrobiales; family Stappiaceae; genus Pseudovibrio; species Pseudovibrio sp. Tun.PSC04-5.I4. The sequence continues at coordinate 1,998,300 of NZ_FNLB01000006.1, forward strand.
GAACGCAGCAAAATCAATCTCACGAGAGTAAGCAGACCCACCAGCGATGATGATCTTTGGCTGATGCTCACGAGCAAGTTCTGCAACCTGATCCATGTTGATGTAGCCGGTGTCTGTGTTCAGGCCGTAGTGAACAGCGTTGAACCATTTACCGGACATGTTAGGGCGCGCACCATGAGTCAGGTGACCACCTGCATCAAGGCTCATGCCCAAAAGGGTATCACCTGGTTTTACCAGCGCAAGCAGCACAGACTGGTTGGCCTGTGAGCCTGAGTTTGCCTGCACATTGGCAAACTCACAGCCGAACAACTCTTTAGCACGGGCAAGTGCGAGGCGTTCAACAACGTCGACGTGTTCACAACCACCGTAGTAGCGGCGGCCGGGATAACCCTCTGCATATTTGTTGGTCAGGACGGAGCCCTGTGCTTCAAGCACAGCGCGAGACACAATGTTTTCTGAAGCGATCAGCTCTATCTCGTTCTGCTGACGAGTTAGTTCTTTGTTGATTGCCTCAAGAAGATCTGGGTCACCAGACGCCAGGCTACCTGTAAAGAACTCTGGGTAGAGCGGCGTCGTGATTGAACTATCCGATACGGACATAGGTTGACCTCATCACACGGTTGGAGCAACGAAACTTACGAAACTTTCACGAGGAAAATTCGCAACAAAAACCCGTTAGAGTATGTTTTCGGGTGGTTAGCCCATTAGCATATAGGGGTTATCGAACCAAGGGATGTTATCTCAAATTGATCAATAGTGTTTAGGTGATCACCCAAATTTTATAAATTAAACAGCCTTGAGTTGTAATTTACGCTCAAGCTTTTTCATAGCCAACTGCTTCAGATGAGTTTCACTTGCATTACGAGGCCCAACAACAAACACCTCAACACCACTTTGCGCGCATATAGCCGTCATGCGAACCAGATTCCCAATCACCCGACCTTCAAAAAACACCTGCCCCAGCTTCGACATTTGACTCCCCGTCCCGCTCTCACAACCTTCGCCAATTAACATCAGCATATTTAGCAGTTCGCAGGCGCAATGACAGGGGCAGTTGCAATTACATCCCCAAAGAAGAAGGCCGCTAGGGCAATCAGTCCCTAACGGCCTTTTATATCTCGAAGACGGGAACCTGCTTGCTACTGCGTCGCTTGAGCTATCGGATCTACACCCTCTTGGTAAAGACCGTCCTTGTCGTAAATATCATCGCGAAAATGGACCAAGCCATCGCTAAGCGCCCAAGCTGTAATATAGGACATCTGCAGTGGCACACGGCTTTTCATCTTCACATCAATCCGCTCACCAGAATTAATGGTCGCATCCACACGGCTACGGTTCCAGTCTTTGGTGGTAGATCCGAGTAACCACGTCACCAGTTCGCGCACGTTTTGAACCCGCACACAGCCTGATGAATGAAAACGGTAGCCCTTACCAAACAACGATTGCTCCGGCGTATCGTGCAAGTACACCTGATGCGTGTTGTTGAAATTGATACGGATACTGCCCATGGAATTGCCTTCCCCAGGCTCCTGAGTAAAGCGGAACTTCGTAGCTTCGTCCGTATTCCAGTCAATCTCCTGCCATTGCTTTTCTTTGCCGTACCAGTCGAAAATCCGGATGTTATTCTTGGAAAGGTACTGAGGATCCTCCAGCATCCGCGGGATCAGATCCTTACGAATGATAGAAACAGGCACAGTCCAGTATGGATTGAAGTTCACTTCGTAAATCGCAGAGCTCAGGATCGGAGATTGACGGTCCTTCTTACCCACCACAGCTGTGTGACGGGAGCGGACACGACCATTCTCAACAACCTCAATACGAGCTGCCGGAATATTCACGTTCACATACGTATCGCCAACCTCCTTGGCCAACGCAGTCACGCGCTCCAGATTGGTCCGCAGTTGTTGCAAGCGCACCTCAACCGGCACATTCATCGCAATCACAGAGGAGCGACCAACAATACCGTCCGGTGTCAAACCATGACGCAACTGAAAACGGCGCACAGCAGAACCAACATAGCTGTCGAATACATCCGACACGCCTGCCTGCTGCGCCATATCACCAGATGCAATCAAACGCTGGCGCAATGCCTGAATTGCAGGGACACGCATGCCAATGCGCAAAGCTTTTTTGGTTGAAACTTCCGGCCAGCCACCATTCAGCGAGATACGCTCATAATCGAGAATTGCATCGATCATATACTGGCCAGTCTGCTCAGAAATAATCGGAGCAACAAAGTCGATCTGCTCCAATGAGGAAACCCCCTCATCAAAGGTATCCGCCCACTCTGTGCCCTGCCCAAGGATCGGTTGCTCAACAACAACAGGAGCTGGTTGGCTGGAACTTTGCTGAATAGCTCCGCCATAGGACAACAACCCGGCGGGGGCCTGAACCTGTGCCTGCGCAGACAACAGACCTGCAGAAAGGCCGGTGCTCACAATCAGAGCAAGAGCAATTTTTCTGCGGTTAAGAAGAGGCACCATCACCTATTATATCTCCTGGCAATCAATCATCCCTATTAGATTCCATGCAAACTTGGTTAAAAGAAGCTTAACATGGAAAATATTCATGGCATTATCTGGTCCAACTCGCAAGACATCTGCCATAAAACGGGGAGTAACATCTGTTGGTGAATTAAAGAAAGTGATCCGTCCTCTGAATAAATCAGAATTGACAGACCTTGCAATTTAGCCCCAACGGCAAAACAAGCCCGAATAATTGGAGGTTCTCATCTCCATCCGATGTGACCGTTTAATGGCCAAAGACCTCAGCACCGAAATTCAAGTTGGTCTTTGAAGAATTTCCCTCACGATGAGTGCAAGAAAGCAACAACCGGCACCACTTACGCACAAGCACCTGACCTATACTTGGCTTCCGCATCTCGCCGAGATACCAGCCCCAGAAGAAATTAATACAGCTATCACTCGGTCCACATACAAAAACACCGCTTCTGGGTGGAAGCGGTGTTTTTAAGAAAGGTCAGTATCGCTCAATGAAATTAGAGACGATATAGAATCTGGTCAGTCCAGAAACGCTCCAGACGACGCAAGGAGCGGTTAAGCTCTTCAAAGCTTGCTGTAGAGAGTTCACCAACCTGCTCAACTGAAAGAATGTGACGGCTGTAAAGCTCATCAACAATTTGAGCAATTTCACGCCCTTTTTCAGTCAGACTCACACGCACAGAGCGGCGATCCATCTGGGAACGTTCATGGTTGATGTATCCGGTTTCAACCAGTTTCTTCAGATTGTAAGAAACGTTAGAACCAAGATAGTAACCGCGAGTACGGAGTTCGCCGGCTGTCAGCTCTGCATCGCCGATGTTAAACAGAAGCAGCGCCTGAACACTGTTCACATCTGAACGACCCATACGGTCAAACTCGTCCTTGATGACGTCAAGAAGACGACGGTGCAAACGCTCGATGAGCGTCAACGCCTCTAGGTATGCAGGCTTTAGCCCTACCGTTTCTTCTTCCTGCGCCAAGACCTCAACAGCCCTGTTTGTATTGATCATCTGGTTGCGCCTCATGTCCATATTTTTCGTGCGTTCGTATTTTTATCAGCACTTGAAGCAAATTTACGCGACCGCTTCTAAGAACCGCTTAAGAGACACGATGAATTATTTCTTAATTACTGGCAAGCGTTTAGACCTTCCCGTTAACCTTCTGTTTACCCTGGTTTCCGAAGCAAGTGGATGATACCGGAGAAGTCGAGGTTTTCCCCGCCATTGTTACAGTATTGCTCATAGAGCCGAGCCGCTTTTTCACCCATCGGGGTACTTGCACCGCTCGAATCGGCTGCTTCTTCTGCCAGCAGTAAATCTTTCAGCATCATGGGTGCTGCAAAACCTGGCTTGTAATCATTATTTGCCGGCGACGTCGGAACAGGTCCGGGAATCGGACAGTAAGATGTCAAAGACCAACACTGACCGGACGATTTAGAGGAAATATCGTAAAGCTTTTGTGGGTCCAGACCCAACTTCTCAGCCAGTACGAATGCCTCGCAGGTTCCAATCATGGAAATACCGAGCAACATATTATTGCAAATCTTAGCAGCCTGCCCAGCGCCAGCATCGCCAGCGTGAACTATTGAGCCACCCATGATGTCCAAAAACGGTTTTGCTCGTTCAAAAGCAACGTCAGGTCCACCAACCATAAACGTCAGCGTCCCGTTTGCAGCTCCTACGATCCCACCGGAAACCGGTGCGTCAACCATGTCCATTCCAGCATCAGCAGCAGCTTTCGCCACGTCCCGGCTGCTATCCACGTCAATTGTGGAGCTATCAATGAACACCGTGCCTTTTGGTGCGTGTGCAAGAATACCGTTCTCACCTGTGTAAACGGAACGCACATGCTTGCCAGCAGGCAACATAGTAACAACAGCATAAACATCACGAACTGCTTCAGCGGCAGATTGAGCAACATGCCCGCCAACCGCTTGAAAGGCAGCTCGTGCCTCATCAGAAAGATCTACACCGACGACTTCATAACCAGCCTTGACCAGGTTGGCAGCCATAGGGCCACCCATATTACCAAGACCGATAAAAGCAACGCGAAGAGTTTTATCTCCCATTGCATCCTCCCAAAAATCGCCGCCCGAGGGAATTTTGAACATCTGGAACTTGCCCGGAACTGACCATCCCAAACATACTCCAGATTACCTCTCACGGACGACTGGTTACAAAACGAAAAATTTCAATGATTTACAGGCTAAATAAGCAATTAGTCGCTTATGCCCGCTCCTCTCGTTCTGCAAGGTAGAGCAGAACGAGGTAGAGGGCGATTGCACTGATGTAGGAGACCACCTCAGTCGGACTACGACCAAAGACCATGGGGAACACGGAGTACATCACCACCTGCGCAAGAGAGCGAAACAGCCACATGACCGTTCCCCAGCTGGAAAGCAGCCACAGCCCAATGGCTGTCACCAGATCCAGAACAGCAAAGAAGATGACTGTTGTCTGCACCTGAAGGGCCACACCTTCAAACACCACACCATCAATTGTGCGTGCACCAATTATGGCACCCCAGTAACTCAGCCCGGCAAACAGCATGTAGACAGCAAGCAGCCTGACATATGCATGCAGCAAAAACTGAAATGAAGGTACCCTCTTCATCAGCTCTACAAAAACGCCAGGCATAACTACGCTCCACCTCAATACGTGCCCAAAAAGAACACCAATCCCCACGCCCCGTTAAAATACGAGGTCACCACCCTTCGGTGGCATAAAATGGGCCTCAACATCAACTGTTTTTATCACATCCAAGCTCTCATGCTGCCATTTAGGGGCATGATCCTTATCGATAATCACAGCTCGCACGCCCTCATAGAAGTCTTTTCCGAGCAAAATCTGCGAAACAATCCGGTGTTCCATGATCATGCAATCTTTCATCGCCAGCCCAGCGCCGCGCCGCACCTGTTGAAAGGCCACCTCAACACTCAAGGGTGAGCGTTTACTGATCGTCTCCAGCGCAGCAGCGGCAAAGTCATCATGATCACTGCCCAAGAGCTGTTTCAGCTGACCAACAATCTCCAGCGTGCTCTCAGCCCCAAAGCACTCTTCCACCACATCCGCTTTTACGTGCAGCGGCGCAGGCCCCGGATCAAACGCATACCGTGCTAGCACAGGCTCCACATCTTCCGCACTGCACAGCGCGTCTTCCAGCGCCAGCATGTCTTGGGAGTGAACAGCGTGCGTTAAAATCCCGGTCCAGTAACAATCAGCTTGCCTCAAGCGCTCCCCGGTCATGGCACAATACATGCCGGTATACTGCGGCATGTTAGGAAGGAAATGACTGCCCCCCACATCCGGGAAAAACCCAATAGCCGTTTCCGGCATGGCGAACATAGTCTTTTCACTGCCTACCCGGTAAGCACCATGAACGGAGATACCAACACCGCCACCCATGACAATACCATCAATCAACGCGATCAACGGCTTAGCGTAACTCTCCATATAGACGTTAAGCCGGTACTCATCGGCAAAAAACGGCAGACTCTCATCAACCTTTTCTGGGCCATTCAAAGCAACCTGGCGAATATCCCCGCCAGCACAAAACGCTTTTTCACTGTTGCTCTTGATAATGACATGGTGGATCGCATCATCAATCAACCAGCGCTCCAGCTTTGCATGCATGGCAACAACCATCTCATGGCTCAAAGCGTTCAGAGCTTTCGCGCGATTAAGAATAATGAGGCCCGCATGGCCCTTCTCTTCAAAAAGTACATCTACAATTTCGGACAAGTCATCCTCCGGATATTCCTGTTTGCGCAAAGCACAAATTAAATGCTGTTAGAAATAGGGTCTGGTTCAAGCTTTCATCATCTCACGCGCCACAATAACGCGCATAATCTCATTGGTGCCTTCCAGAATCTGGTGCACCCGCAAATCACGTAGATAACGCTCAAGGGGATAATCTTTCAAATAACCGTAGCCACCGTGGATCTGCAACGCCTCGTTGACAACCTTAAAACCGGTATCCGTTGCAAGGCGTTTGGCCATCGCTGCCATCTTGGTCGCCTGAGGATCCTTCTTGTCCAGAAGGCTTGCCGCTTTATGCAAAAGCAACCGCGCAGATTCCAACTCCGTCGCCATATCCGCAATTTTGAACTGCAAGGCCTGAAACTGAGCCAGCGCACGACCAAACTGCTTGCGCTCCCCCATGTATTGCAAAGCCCGGTCCAGACAGAACTGAGCGCCCCCCAAAGAACAGGCACCGATATTCAGGCGGCCTCCATCAAGACCCGCCATCGCGATGCTAAAGCCTTGCCCCTCATCGCCAACAAGATTCTCAACCGGAACACGACAATCCTCAAAGATCACCTGCGCTGTTGGCTGACTACACCAACCAAGTTTGTGCTCATTGGCCCCAAACGACAGACCGGGCGCATCTTTTTCAACCACAATGCAGGAAATACCCTTCGGGCCGTCTTCGCCCGTACGCACCATACACACATAGATATCCGAAACACCGCCACCGGAGATGAACGACTTGGACCCATTGATCACATAATGATCGCCATCCCGCACAGCTCGCGTTCGCAAAGACGCCGCATCCGAGCCAGCACCGGGCTCAGTCAAACAGTAACTTGCAATACTTTCCATGGAACATAGATCAGGCAGAAACTTCCGGCGCAGCTCATCGCTGCCATACCGGTCCAGCATTCCCGCAGCCATGTTGTGAATGGAAAGGAAAGCAGAGGTGGAAACACATCCTTTGGAGAGTTCTTCAAAAATCAACGCCCCATCCAGACGCCCAAGCTGGGAACCGCCCACATCCTCGCGGACATAAAGCCCACCAAGACCCAACGCAGCAGCCTTACGCAGCACATCCACCGGGAAATGAGATTTGGCATCCCACTCAGCCGCGAATGGTGCCATTTCATCGCGTGCAAAATCTGCAGCCATGTCAACAAACGCGCGTTGATCTTCGTTCAGTTCAAAATCCATGGAACCCATCCTCCCAACTGACAGCCTCCCAAAACCGTCAGCGCAAATTATAAGGGTACTGCAAGTGTGAAGTACCCAATCTCCAAAATAGTTGGGTCAATCGGTAGCCGCGCACAAAACCTGCGTCAATTCTCGGAAAGACCAAGATAAGACCAATTGGCCATGCAAAATTGCAATGCATACACAACAACGCAGTGAAAACGCATTCCTTTCAAACCAACGCACCATTCCTCGCAAACACTGAGAATCATTTGAGACATAATTCGAATCTGTAGTTGCTCCCGTTTTAAGGGCTTCTCATGGATTTGACCGGTAATATTCCACCACTAAATAAAGGAGGTGAGCAAAACCCATGCGCAGACCCTAAGAACCACTGGAACACCGAAATATTTTGCGTTTTATCAAGCAACTCCACCGTGCTATCTGACATCAAACAATATAGAAGTTCTAAGCAAGCCACACGCTTGCAAAAAAACGCCAAATAAACAGTCATTCAGGTGAGTAATTATGTCGTTTGCCAGAGAATCGCATTCTTCCATGGACATGAACCAGATTTTGAACGGCCGCAGAATGCGCCGCAATCGCTCCAGCGACTGGTCACGCCGCTTAATCCGAGAAAATACTCTTACCGTCGACGATTTGATCTGGCCGATCTTTCTCATTGATGGGGTCAATAAAACCGAAGCCATCTCATCCATGCCCGGTGTAGAGCGTTACTCCGTAGATATGGCAGTTCGCGCCGCAGAACAGGCCGCTGAACTGGGTATTCCGGTTATTGCTTTATTCCCCAACACCGATCCCGGCTTGCGCGATGAAATGGGCACCGAAGCGCTCAACCCGGCTAACCTCACCTGCCGCGCCCTCCGCGCTATTAAAGCAGAAGGCTTTCCGGTCGGTTTGATGACAGACGTTGCACTCGACCCCTACACATCTCACGGTCACGATGGCCTGATGTCCGGTGATACCATCATCAACGATGAAACCGTAGATCAGCTGTGCCGTCAGTCACTTATTCAAGCCGAGGCAGGCGCGGATATCATCGCCCCCTCCGATATGATGGATGGCCGCATTGGCTCCATCCGCGTTGCACTGGATGGCGCGGGCTATGACAACCTGCAAATCATGGCGTACTCCGCAAAATACGCCTCCGCCTTCTATGGTCCATTCCGCGATGCGGTTGGCTCCAACGCAAATCTTGTTGGCGACAAAAGAACTTACCAGATGGACCCGGCCAACTCAGACGAAGCTTTGAAAGAAGCTGAGCTGGATTTGGAAGAAGGGGCGGACATGATCATGATAAAGCCGGGAATGCCGTATCTGGACATCATCCGCCGTATCAAAGACACGTTCATGGCACCAACCTACGCCTATCAGGTCTCCGGGGAATACTCCATGATCTGTGCAGCCGCGCAAAACGGTTGGATGGACCGCGACAAAGCCATGTTGGAAAGCCTGATGGCCTTCAAACGCGCTGGCGCAGATGGTATTCTGACCTACTTTGCGCCAGAACTGGCGAAAAAATTAGGCGGCAAATAAGACCGCATAAACAACAATAACACCTGTGAGAACAACATCATGCCCAAGGTGAGTACACCTCTTCTGACCCTGTCAAAGATTGAGGAAGCTGCTAAAAACATCAAGGGAGCGGTGCTGGTAACGCCCCTCCTGCCCGCCATTCAATTGGATGCTCTCACAGAAGCTACTGTTTTCGTGAAATACGAGAACATGCAGGTAACAAATTCCTTTAAGGAGCGTGGCGCTCTCAACAAACTACTCCACCTGACAGAGACTGAACGACAGCGCGGCGTTATCGCTATGTCCGCTGGCAACCACGCACAGGCCGTGGCTCGCCATGCACAACGCCTCGGCATCCCAGCTCTCATCGTTATGCCAAACGGCACACCCTACGTAAAAATTGAGTCGACCAAAGCCTTCGGCGCAGATGTTGTCCTCGCTGGCGAGACCGTAGATGATGCCAAACAGGAAGCAGATCGCCTCTCGGAAAAGCACGGCTATATCTGGGTTCACCCCTTCGATGATCTGGAGGTTATAGCCGGCCAAGGCACTATCGCTCTTGAGATGTTAAAAGACCAACCGGACTTAGATACGCTCATTGTTCCCATCGGCGGCGGCGGTATGATTTCCGGCATCGCCGTTGCAGCCAAAGCGATTAAGCCAGATATCGAGATCATTGGTGTTGAAAGCGAACTCTACCCGTCTATGTACGCGGCCCTGCGCAATCAACCAATGCAATGCGGTGGCAACTCTCTGGCAGAAGGTATTGCCGTTAAAGTACCGGGAAAATTTACAAAACAGTTGGCAAAGCAATTTGTTGATGATGTGCTTTTGGTGTCTGAAAGCCAGATTGAGGAAGCCATCAACATCTTCCTGACACGCCTGAAGACTGTAGCAGAAGGCGCTGGTGCAGCAGGTCTTGCGGCCATGTTTGCCTACCCGGAACGCTTCAAAGGCAAAAAGGTTGGACTTGTCCTTTGCGGCGGTAACATTAATCCCCGCCTCCTCAGCTCAATCGCGCTCCGCCAACTGGTCCGCCTGGGCAACATCATACACATCCGTTGCACCATACCGGATCGCCCTGGCATTTTAGGGGAGATCTCAACCTTGATTGGCGAGTTAGGCGGCAACATTTTAGAAGTCTCTCATCATCGTCTCTTCCTTGATGTTTCTGTTAAGGGGGCAACACTGGATGTTGCAATTGAAACCCGCGACAGACAGCATGCCCATGAAATTACCAATGCATTGGAAGCAAGAGATATTCACGTTTCTTACTCGTCATCCGGCGAAATGCGACTTTAAGCGAGCAGGTTGAGATCACCTCGGTATCTGTCAAAAACAACCAGCGAAAATGTAAGCAAGAATTGTTTACTACTCCCGCTTGAAACTTATAGGTCGCACACCTAATTCAATAAAGTACGCTGGGGCACTTTCCGGCACCATTTTATTTAACCGAGGCAGAAATGAGCCAAGACTTGAGCGCCCAACCTAACCCATTCTTCGATCCGTACCTCAACCCGGCCCTTTTTGACGGGGTTCGGAAAAAACGCGTTTTTGCCAGTATTTTTGACATCATCGCAATCACAATCGTCTCCGCCATCGCCTATTTTGTGGTTGGGTTCCTGGGCATTCTCACGCTTGGTCTGGCTTGGTTGTTGTTACCTGCCATTTGGCCACTTGTTGCCCTTGCCTACACTGCGTTTTCTCTGGGTGGATTCAGCTCTGCAACTCCGGGCATGCGGGCATTTGGTTTGGAAATGCGTCTCAACAACGGAGCGCGGCCCTACCCACTATTTGCAGCTATTCATGCATTGCTCTTTTATTTCTCAGTAACAGTGCTTAGCCCTTTTATTCTCATAGTCTCATTGTTTAGTGACCAGAAGCGCTTGCTCCATGATATCCTCCTTGGTGCCGTTATTATGAATTCCCCGGTGGATAGTCTGCATCGATAACTCAGCAATGATGCAACGTGCAGTGACGAACCTGCCGAGACCCTCTAGTAACGTGGAGTAGAGTAGCACGAGCGGGGACGCGCATGGAGAGCCTGAACATACCGATGATCCTGACCTTTACGGTCATCGGCTTCACGATTATCCTTTATGCGCTGGAACGCATTGCCATTGAAATCACAGCATTAGGCTCAATAGTAGCTCTCATGCTGATTTTCATGGTCTTCCCACAAACTTTAAACGGCATGCCCATAGGCCCTGAAGATTTCCTCTCCGGGTTTTCCAATCAAGCGCTGATCACCGTGATCTGCCTGCTGATTGTAGGGCAAGGCCTGTTTCAAACTGATGCGCTCGACAAACCGGCGCAAGCTATTCTCAAAATGTCAAAAAAACGTCGCTGGCTTGCCACAGGCCCATTACTAATTACCGTTGGTATTGTCAGTGCGTTTTTGAACAACACCCCGGTCGTGGTCATTGCTTTGCCGATTTTGACCACCGTCGCGGCCGCACATCACACCTCATCCTCGCGTTTTCTTATGCCCCTCTCGTTTATTACCATATTGGGCGGCATGACGACGATGATTGGCTCATCCACAAACTTGCTTGTTGCCAATGTTGCCAACGCAACCGGTGAAGTCCGCATCAATTTCTTCACGTTCACAGCCTTCGGCGCAATCCTCGCGGCTGTTGGCGCAGTCTACGTCCTTGTCATCATGCCAAAAATTCTCAAACCACGTCAAAGCATGGCGGATGAATTCAAAGGCAAAGATGGTCGCCAGTTTATCGCGCAAATTCCAATCGTATACGGTCATCCACTCGTTGGCGAAAAAGCCATAGCAGGCATGTTCCCGGCTCTGAGCCAAATGACGGTCCGTCTGATCCAGCGCGGTGAACGCCCATTGCTTCCTCCATTTGAGGATATCGTGCTGCAGCCGGGCGACACTGTCATTGTCGCTGCCACACGCGAGACACTCACCAAAGCCATAAGCCAGCGCCATCCGCTATTACCCGCCGATGCAAACGAAAGCCCGACCAGCGACGCAGAACACGCAACACCCACAGGCGCACTTACTCTCGCTGAAGCGGTGATCGCACCGGGCTCACGCCTGATTGGCCGCACCTTGTCTATGACCAGCTTCCACGCTGATACCGGATGTGTTGTCACCGGCCTTCAACGCCGCAGCCGCATGCCGCGAATGCCCATGACAGACATTCGCATGGAATCCGGTGATGTTCTGCTCATTGCGGGAAATCGTGAAGAAATCAACCAGTTACGCGGCAACCGCGATGTCTTGCTCATGGACTGGTCGGCCACTGAACTCCCTCAGCGCCAATATGCGCGCCGTGCCTTGTCTATTTTTGTTGTAATGATCGGCCTTGCCGTATCAGGCGTGGTTCCAATTGTAGTCGCCTCCATCGCCGCTACATTTGCCATGATCCTTTGTGGCTGCCTCAACATTCGCCAAACCTTAAGAACCATCGACAGCCGTATTTTCATGCTGATTGGCGCATCCATCGCTGCCTCGTTAGCACTGGAAGCAACGGGTGGTGACAACGCCATAGCAGAAGCTCTGCTCACAATAGCAGATGGACGATCCCCAGCCTTCGTGCTCTCCCTGCTCTTCGCAGTTGTTGCTGTTTTAACGAACCTTTTGAGCAACAACGCAACAGCTGTTCTCTTTACACCTATCGCAATTGAAATGGCACATCGAACCGGCGTTCCAGTAGAGCCGTTTATTGTCTGCCTTATTTTTGCAGCCAACTGCTCCTTTGCGACGCCGATTGGATACCAAACCAACCTTATCGTTATGGGCCCAGGCCACTACCGCTTTTCAGATTTTCTGGTCGCCGGCACACCTCTCGCCATAATCATATGGTTGACCTTCTCACTTGTTGCTCCTTACTATTATAATTTATAGGGTAAAGAGGACAAACGAGAAGAAGAGGAGGCGCTTGGTGACACGGCAACCCTATGAAAATCCGCAGTTTTATCTGACCGCCCCTACAGAATGCCCCTACCTGCCAGGTCGCAAAGAACGCAAAGTCTTTACGCATCTTGTCGGGCCTAATGCCCCAGCGCTCAACGATGTGTTAACGCAAGGCGGTTTTCGTCGGTCGCAAAACATTGCCTATCGCCCAGCCTGCGAAGAGTGCAGAGCCTGCATCTCCATCAGAGTATGCGTCAGCGAGTTTCAATGGACCAAATCTTTGAAGCGCGTATGGAAAGACAACCACGACCTCATCGGCGCAGAACTTCCAGCCGGTCCATCAACAGAACAATACGACCTGTTTCATGAGTACCTAAGTGCCCGTCATACCGACGGAGGCATGACAGAGATGTCCCCCATGGAGTATTCTATGATGGTGGAAGACACCCATGTGAACACAGCAATCATCGAATATCGCAAAAGAGGTATAGACAGTTTCATCACAGGAGCAGGAGATGGACCTTTAATCGGTGTCGTGCTGACTGATCGACTTTGCGACGGCCTCTCCATGGTTTACTCGTTCTTCGATCATAATGAGACCACCAGAAGCCTCGGCACATTCATGATCTTGGATCATATCGTTAGAGCACAACACTTAGGTCTGCCCTATGTCTATCTGGGGTACTGGGTCGAAGGCTCTCCAAAAATGACATACAAAGAGCGTTTTAAACCACAAGAACACCTTGGCGGACAAGGATGGGAACGCCGCGATTAGCCGCAAAATCTAACTTAAGTCTCTCAGGTAATTACGGACATTCAAAAACACCTCTGTAAATTCCTCAGATGTTATTCGCCGAGTGTTCACGTTGTAGCGCGAACAGTGGAAGCTGGAAAACATCCGTAACCGTTCCGTCAGTTGCACTTCACTTTCATGCGCGAACGGATTTTCTTTTGGTTTACGATCGAATGCTTTGAGAAGCTCCTCATGAGCAGTTCGCCCAACTGCCACAACAACTCGAGTTGCGGGACTTGCCTCCATAGAGGCTAGAAAAAATGGCCTACAGGCCTGAATTTCAATAGGTTTCGGGATATTTTTGGGCGGCATGCACTTTACAACATTGGTGATGCGCGCATTTAGCGGTTCAATTCCGGCGGATTGATCAGTTTCGCTAAGGTATTTCGCAAATCCGCTCGTCGTCAGTGCCGTATTGAGCATTTCACCGGAGAAATCACCAAAGAACGGGATACCAGTTCTATTGCCCCCTTTGTGCCCGGGGGCAAGCCCAACAACAATCAGCGATGCATTGACTGGTCCAAAATCCAGCACCGGAGCATTGTGCCAATCTGGATGTAGCCCTCGGAGTTCGGCCCTATATGAAACAAGCCGGGGACAGAGTGCACACTCCCTCCCCGGCTTGTTCAAATTCGTTGAGTTTTGACGGACCCTAGTAGTCGTCATCCCCGGCTTCTTGTTCTTCTGCAACCAAACGAGGTGGACGCTCATTTGGATCACGGCCCACGCGCTGCATCAGCGAGGACAGTTCGATGAAATGATCAGCCTGACGACGAAGATCATCAGCTATCATTGGCGGTTGTGTCTGAAGCGTTGAAACAACAGAAACTTTCCGGCCACGACGCTGAAGAGCCTCAACCAGCGAACGGAAATCACCATCGCCGGAGAACAGAACGATATGATCAACATGGTCAATCAATTGCATGGCATCAACAGCCAGCTCGATGTCCATATTGCCTTTGATTTTGCGGCGACCTGAGGAATCCACAAATTCCTTTACAGGCTTAGTAACCACTTTATAGCCATTGTAATCCAGCCAATCGATCAGAGGTCGAATGGATGAATACTCCTGCTCTTCTACAAGTGCTGTATAGTAATAAGCACGAAGCAGGTAACCCTTGGATTGAAATTCTTTCAAGAGACGCTTGTAATCGATATCGAAGCCAATAGCTTTCGCTGTCGAATATAGGTTCGCTCCATCAATGAATAAAGCAATCTTTTCGCGGGGATCAAACATATTATTTTTAGCCTTTCCGCTGCACAGACGCGTAAGTCAGTAACATTCTATAAGCAATAACTTTCTCGGCATGACGCTTTGCTGTCGTGACACGCCTAGAAACTATGCCATTCTAATTGACCCGGTTGCACTCTACGTTAAATCGAATACGCATTCGTTACGGACAAACATAAAACCTTGCCCCACTGTGCGTATATTGCATTGGTCCAGTTAATATTGAACCAATACGGCTCGATTCACCGGACAGAAACTAAAACAAGATGAATGAAATGTACAGATAGCACCTTGCATAAATTAACAGGAACTCATCAAATAAAACTCTTTATTATTATAGAGCCAACTTGACTTCTGAAGAAACTACTGGAAAGTAATCCAATAGAAACAACATTTCCTTGTTTATTCAAACTAAAATCCACCCGAGAGTAATCAGGATGGAAATTTAGTTAATGCGCTCAGTTTATATTTTTTCACCAATTTCAATTCCAGTATGCAATCCGAATACCAGTTTTTTCGAGGACTTAAAGATCTATGCTTTCTAATCCTCAGAAAAAGACAGTATTAATAGAATATTCCAGACCGCTCTGTGCTTTAAAACAAATTTCAACATTAAATTGTGAGTTTAGTTTATGCACCTGAGACCTAAAGCCCCCAATTCTATTGGGCCTAATCTTAATGCTAAAAACGCCCCCAATTATCGCCTGAATAATAAGATATAACGGGGTTACACAAAAAATGGTGAAACGGCACTTGCCTTGTTTCAAGAAGCGATCTATGTGTACCCACTAAATTTCCAGCATATTACGGAGTGATCGAATGGCACGTGTGACCGTCGAAGATTGCGTCGACAAGGTTGAAAACCGGTTCGAACTGGTTCTTCTTGCCAGCCATCGCGCCAGAATGATTTCAAGTGGTTCGCCACTGACAATCGACCGCGACAACGATAAGAACCCAGTTTGTGCGCTTCGCGAAATCGCTGACGAGACTGTGAGCCCTGAAGATCTTAAAGAAGATCTCATTCACTCTCTTCAGAAATTCGTGGAAGTGGACGAGCCAGAAACAGAAACAGCACCGATGGTTCCAAGTGATCCACAGCAGCTTCAAATCAATGCAGTGGACGACTCTGAAGTCGAATTCGACCGCATTACTGAAGAAGACCTGTTGAAGGGACTCGAAGGCTTGGTACCGCCGGAACGTTCTGACGACTACTAAGTAGCCTTCACGCAGGATGTCGGCGTCGGCCGGGCCGACGCCTCGCATTTTTTTGGTACGGCCATAGCTTATTTAGAAGTGAAGCGGCCGCCCCAAAATGATGCGTCAATACGAACTTGTTGAAAAAGTAACGAGCTACAATCCAAACGCGGATGAGGCCTTACTCAACAAGGCATATGTTTATGCCATGCAAAAGCATGGTACCCAGACCCGAGCGTCTGGCGATCCATACATCTCCCATCCCTTGGAAGTTGCAGCGATCCTCACAGATCTGAAGCTGGACGACGCAACGATTGCTGTCGCCCTCCTTCATGACACGATTGAGGATACCGACGCGACACGCGCCGAGATTGACCGCATGTTTGGCGAGGAAATCGGCAAACTGGTTGAGGGACTGACTAAGATCCAGCGCTTGGATCTGGTTTCCAGAAAAGCAAAACAAGCAGAAAACTTCCGTAAATTGCTTTTGGCGATTGCTGATGATGTCCGCGTTTTGCTGGTTAAACTGGCTGACCGCCTGCACAACATGCGTACACTCCACCACATGCGAGAGGACAAACGTGTCCGCATCGCGGAAGAGACCATGGAGATTTACGCGCCCCTTGCTGGCCGCATGGGTATGCAGGACATCCGCGAAGAATTGGAAGACATCTCATTTAACACGCTTTACCCGGACGCACGCGAAACCATTCGCGAGCGCCTGACGATCCTGCATAGCAAGAACGAAAGTTTGATCACCGATATTGAGGAGGATCTGACCCAACGCCTTGCTGAGCAAGGCATCTCAGCGCGGATCAGTGGCCGTGAAAAACGCGCCTACTCCATTTTCCGTAAGATGGAAGAGAAATCACTGGGCTTTGAGCAACTTTCAGATATCTACGGCTTCCGTGCCATCGTTCCTAATCTGGAAGACTGTTACCACGTACTGGGCGTCATACATACTGCGTGGCCTTGTGTTCCCGGTCGGTTTAAAGACTACATCTCCACACCGAAACAGAACGATTACAGGTCCATTCACACCACCGTAGTGGGACCAAAGCGCCAGCGCGTTGAATTGCAGATCCGCACCCAAGCCATGCACCGCATCGCCGAAAACGGCATTGCCGCCCACGCGCTTTATAAAGACGGCGTTACCGGTGGCCGTAACATTCAGTCCATGACTGCGGAATCCCGTGCCTATGGTTGGCTTCGAGGCACCATTGACCTTCTGGCACAAGGCGAATCCCCGGAAGAGTTCCTAGAGCATACAAAACTCGAGCTGTTCCACGATCAGGTCTTCTGCTTCACACCAAAGGGTCGCCTGATTGCTCTTCCACGCGGCGCAACACCAATCGACTTCGCCTACGCAGTTCACACAGATGTCGGCAACACCTGCGTTGGCTGTAAAGTAAATGGCCGCATATCCTCGCTGGTAACTGAACTGGCAAACGGCGATGAAGTGGATATTGTCCGCTCGCAAGCTCAAACACCTCCACCTGCCTGGGAGAACATTGCCGTTACAGGCAAGGCACGCTCTGCAATCCGCAAAGCAACCAGAGCTTCCGCGCGCCAGCAATATGGCGGTCTGGGCAAACATGTTCTGGAACGCGCCTTCTCACATGCAGGCAAAGATTTTGACGAAGCTGCGCTTGAAGCACACATCAAAAAGTTCAGCATGGAGAACACGCTGGACCTGCTCGTTGCAGTTGGTCGCGGAGACATTCCGGCCAGCACAGTTTTGGAAGTCGCGTATCCAGACTACGCACCGGCACAAAGCGCCGAACGCAGCCCAAGTTCCCCTCCGGCAGCGGGCACAGCCTCTGAAGGCTGGTTTGATCTGGACAAAGGCAGCTCGGTCAAATTCAAGATACCCGAAGGATCAGCACAGGCAAGCGAGAGCGGCTCCCTACCAATCCGCGGCATGTCAGGCTCTCTCCCGGTCCGCTTTGCCCCAAGTGGCGGCGCTGTACCGGGTGATCGCATCGTCGGTATTCTAACACCGGGTGTTGGCATCACTATTTACCCGATCCAGTCTCCCGATTTGAAGGAATTTGATGACCAACCGGAACGCTGGCTTGATGTTCGCTGGGACATAGATCCCAACGCACCCGAACGCTTCCCGGCACAAATCAGCGTATTTGCTGTCAACGAACCAGGCTCTCTGGCAGCCATAACAAAAGTCATCGGCGATCATCGCGGCAACATTGATAATATCAAAATGATCCGAAAAGCATCCGATTTTCATGAGATGCTAATTGATCTTGAGGTATGGGATCTAAAGCACTTGAATCTGATCCTGAACCAACTGCGCGCCAAACCCAATGTATCCGAGTCACAAAGGGTGAATGGCTAGCAGCTGATCAACAAAGGGTATTCCATGGACCAAAATTCAGTCCTGGACGTATTTAGAGAAACAAAAGCCCTGAAGGAAGGACACTTCATCCTCCCTTCAGGCTGGCACAGCTCAACCTACCTGCGCCGGCAAAAACTGTTGGAATACCCTGACAAGGTAGAAATTCTGGCAGCTCAGCTTGTCAAAAAGATCGCTGCGAGTAACATCCTGAATTTCAGCCACATCGTCTCCCCCAGCTTGGGAGGGCTGATCGTTTCCCTGCAGGTCGCAAGAATCATGCAAAAACGCGCACTCTGGATCCGGCGGGAGAGCGGATATTTGACAACTGGGCCGGCAAGTATCCCTCCAAAGTCAAATATACTTATAGTTCAAGATGTTGTAGCCACGGGTCATCTATGCCTTTCCACAATAGAAGCACTGCGATCACTCAACATTAACAGTGTTGGTATTGGTTGTTTTATCGATCGGAGCCATAAAGATACAGAATTAGGAGTACCCCTAATATCCCTTGCTCCATTGAAACTACCGGTGTATGCAGCCGATAAACTACCAGAAGAGCTAGCTGCAATACCGGCGATACAAACAACCCCTATCGAACCATTCAATTGGCGCGATTGATGAATAAGCAGAGCACTTGAGTTGAAATGATTTTTAAACGGCGGGAAAAACCACATAGAATTGAGCGAATTCGCGTAGCCGTTTGGCCGCGACACAGTTGGTCGCGCTCCATCAAGTATTTTTCAAAGCGTGTACTCCGCCTTTCAGCCAGCCCTCAAAAAATCGCAGCTGGATTCGCAGCTGGTGCTGCGGCCTCTTTTACTCCGTTTATCGGCTTTCACTTTATCCTGAGCTTTGTATTTGCCTACATCTTGCGCGGCAACTTTCTTGCCGCAGCATTAGGCACAGCCGTCGGCAACCCCCTCACCTTTCCGCTTATCTGGGCCAGCACGTATAAGGTCGGTCTTTATATTATGGCAGAGACGGATCGCCCCCTGCCAAAATTCGGTGATAAGCTCAATCCATCCATGCTATCTCAATCACTGGACACAATCTGGCCAGTGCTAAAACCGATGCTGATTGGCGCTGTTCCACTCGGTCTAATAACCGGTGTACTGTCCTACTTCATCATATTAGGTTCTGTTTCTACCTACCAAAAAGCAAGAGCGCGCCGCTTCCGTTTAAAAAGAAAACTTGTTGCGAAAAACAAAGCAACTGCTTCCAAAGACTGAGCAGAAGCTATTCTTCGAATGCAAATTTCTGAAGAGTTTGTTACACCGGTTAAACACGCCAATATGCTCTTTAAAAGATGAGGCATAAATGATAATCGGCATCGGCAGCGATTTGAGCGACATTCGCCGGATCGAAAAAACACTATCAAGATTTCCAGACCGCTTCACCAAACGCGTTTTCACAGAGATTGAACGTGCCAAAGCAGAAGCCCGGGCTAACAAAGCAGCAACCTATGCAAAAAGGTTTGCGGCAAAAGAAGCCTGCTCCAAAGCCTTAGGGACTGGCCTGTCTATGGGTGTAGCCTGGAAGGAAATGGGTGTCGTCAATCTACCAAGCGGCAAACCAACGATGCATTTAACCGGCGGCGCGAAAGAAAGACTGGATAAACTGGTACCAGATGGTTTCGTGCCACGAATTGACCTTACAATTACGGATGACTACCCGCTGGCTCAGGCATTTGTCGTAATTTCGGCATGGCCAAAAGATTGGCCAACCTTAGAGCCGTGAAAACGTAAATGAACTGGATTGCAGAAGTGGCCTTGAACCGCTAAGAGATCCACCTATGTGAATTTTATTGTCTGGGGACTGACTCGCCGCAAATATGTGATGAGCGGTATGGGCAAGCGAGTTTTCTCTTACTATGAAGGATTAACATGAGCCAATCCAAAGATAAGGAGCAGGAAGGCGGCGTATATGAGACCATCAAGGTCATCGCCCAAGCTCTGCTGCTCGCTCTGGTTGTTAGAACGTTTCTTTTTCAGCCGTTTTTTATTCCTTCAGGCTCAATGAAAGATACTTTACTGATTGGTGACTACCTCTTTGTTTCCAAATACAGCTATGGCTACTCTAAATACTCCTTCCCGTTTGGTCTTGCACCATTTGCGGGGCGCGTCTGGGGTGACGCACCTGAGCGCGGTGATATTGCCGTGTTCAAATTGCCAAAGGACAACGCCACCGACTACATAAAGCGTGTGATCGGTTTGCCTGGCGATGAGATTCAGGTGACAAAAAGCGTGCTCTACATCAACGGAGAAGCCGTTGAACGGAAACGCATTGACGATTACATTGAGAAAGACGCCTACGGCAACATCCGCAAGGTGCCACGTTATGTCGAAACACTGCCGAATGGTGTTAGCTACCAGACATTGGACCTGACAAACTCAGGCCCGCTGGACAACACACCTGTTTACCGTGTCCCGGCAGACCGGTTTTTCATGATGGGTGATAACAGAGATAACTCGCAGGACAGCCGGGTACTCTCCGAAGTTGGCTATGTGCCATATGAGAATTTTGTTGGCCGCGCAGAAATTATCTTCTTCTCCGTAGAAGAAGGTCAGGCAGCCTGGATGTTCTGGAAGTGGCCTTGGTCTGTTCGTTGGGACCGGTTGGGCGATGTACTCTAGTGAGGCTGTCATGCAGCCTTTAAAGGAATTGGCCGGACTATGAGCAGAAGAAAAAGACCGGTATCAGACGCGGCCTTGGAAGAGCGTATTGGGTACCAGTTCAACGACAAGGAACTCCTTGTGCGGGCTTTAACCCACGCAAGCGCTCTTCCTGTTGCAAAAGCATCGCTACAGAGCTATCAGCGTCTTGAGTTTTTGGGCGACCGTGTACTTGGCCTTGCTATTGCAACAATGTTGGAGGAAACCTTTCCAACAGCCGATGAAGGTGAGCTGGCCCGCCGTTTGAACCAACTGGTAAAACGCGAAACATGTGCGGAAGTCTCCAAGGTCATTCTGATTGGCCAGCATATGCGTGTAGGCGATGCGGAAGCTCACACTGGCGGAAGAACAAAAACGGCAATTCTTGCAGATATGTGCGAAAGCGTGATTGCTGCCATTTACCTTGATAGCGGATATGAAGAAGCAGCAAACTTCATCGCACGCTTTTTCGCGGAGAGAATGGTAACCTACTCAGGCCCGTTGCGAGATGCCAAAACAACACTACAGGAGTGGGCACAGTCCAAAGGACGCCCCACTCCGCTATATGAAACAATTACTCGCAGCGGTCCCGACCACGCACCGGTCTTCAAAATTCGTGTGAATGTTGAAGGTGTCGATCCGGGCGAAGCAGTTGGAAACTCAAAACGCATAGCTGAGCAATCTGCTGCCGAGAACATCCTGCGCCGCGAAGGCGTGTGGAGCGAATAGGTCCTAAATGAGCGAAGATAACAACAACGAAGACGACGATCTACCAGAAGACGACGGCCTGCCAGAAGGCATGAACTTTAACTTAAGCAAACCAAACGACAAAACCAGTGCTGGTTTTGTCGCTCTTATTGGTGCGCCAAATGCTGGTAAGTCCACACTGGTCAACAAGCTTGTCGGCATCAAGGTTTCAATTGTAACGCATAAGGTTCAAACCACGCGTGCGATTGTGCGCGGTGTTGCTATGGCAGGTGACAGCCAGATTATCTTTGTCGATACTCCTGGTATTTTCCGCCCTAAACGCCGTCTCGACCGCGCAATGGTAGACACAGCTTGGGGCGGCGCGAAAGACGCTGACGTTGTTGCTGTTTTGATCGACGCCAAAAAAGGCATTGATGAATCTGTAGAACGTATTTTGAATGAGCTGGAGCACATCAAGCTTCCCAAAGTGCTTATTCTCAACAAGATCGATATCACCAAGCGCGACCAGCTGCTGGCTTTGTCTGCGAAGGCGAACGAATACACCAAGTTCGATCAGACCTTCATGGTATCTGCCATCAATGGGTCTGGCACCAAAGATATTATCTCGTATTTCGCCGAGCGCATGCCGAAAGGCCCATGGCTTTACCCGGAGGATCAGGTCTCTGATATTCCAATGCGTATGCTGGCCGCTGAAGTTACACGCGAGAAGATCTACATTCGCTTGCATGAGGAACTACCTTATATTTCTACCGTTGAAACAGATCAGTGGCAGGAAAAACCGGATGGCTCAGTTCGCATCGAGCAAACCATTTTCGTAGAACGCGACAGTCAGAAGGCCATTGTACTTGGCAAAAACGGCCAGACCATCAAAGTCATTTCAAAAGCAGCTCGTGAAGAACTGGAAGAAGCTCTTGAAATGAAGGTCCACCTGTTCGTCTTTGTGAAAGTACGTGAGAACTGGGCAGATGACCCTGAGCGTTACCGCAATATGGGCCTCGAGTTCCCGCGTTAAGGCAGAACTCCATGCAGTGGCAAGCTGAAGGGATCGTCATAGGAACACGCAAGCAGGGTGAAAACAACATTCTGCTGGAAGTTCTGACACCCGACAGAGGCCGCTGCTTGGGTCTCGTGCGCGGCGGGCGCTCCCGCCGCCAACAACCTGCACTCCAGCTCGGCAATCACCTCAGCCTCAACTGGCGGGCCCGATTGGACGAGCACCTCGGCTTTTTCACAGTTGAGCCAATACACCTGCGCGCCGCCCACCTCATGCAATCCGCGCGCTCTCTCCACGGCCTGCAAAGCCTGTGCGGACAAGTCCGGCTACTGCCAGAGCGCGACCCTCATCCCAATCTCTACCATGCACTTGATATCATTTTAGACCATTTGGAAGACCCAAGGATTGGAGCAGCTCTTGTGCTGCGCTTTGAGTTGGAACTGCTCAATGAACTGGGGTTTGGGTTAGACCTCAGCGAATGTGCTGCAACGGGCACCACGAGCGAGCTAGTCTGGGTCTCCCCCAGGTCTGGCCGCGCAGTGAGCAAAACGGCTGGCCTGCCTTACGCCAACAAACTCCTCATACTCCCTGAATTCATGAAGGCACCGCAAACACGGCTTGCAGAGACGGCGCAGCTCTCCAAAGAGGATATGGAGGCTGGCTTTTCACTCACCGGATACTTCCTGTTCAAATACATCTACGAGCCACGCAATATAATTTGGCCGCCAGCCAGAGACAGCTATGTCACGACGCTTAAAAGAGAATTCACGGAACTCGCCAATCAATCTTAATTACCTTGAGGTCCATTCCCACCCGGAAGAATAACGACAGGACCCGTGCTATCGCCAGCAAGCGGAATATATCGCTTTTTGGGGGATGGCACGTAGGGATGCTGCTTGTCCGGTGCGGGTTGAAACCATGACTGCCTTTCTGAGGAGCTGGAAGACCGTCCGTCTGCCCCTTTATCCGGCTTATCCAGCCCACCAATAGTTTGCCGAATAGTACGCTCAAATTGCCCCGCCGTAGCATCTGGCTGACCGGAAAGCAGCAACACGCCAACAAGAATTGGCAAGGTCGCAGCTTTCGACAAGGAGACCTGAAAACCGAATTTAGTCTGCATTATCTTCTCCCTAACGGCCATGAGAATACCTTTTTTTGCATCTAATGAAGTATAGGGACCAGAATATCCTGAGCACTTAAGCACACGGCAACAATTCAAGCTAAATTAACGAGATCTCACTCACACGCATTTCGGTTGAAGCAGATCTGGCCAAAACGCCGCTCAAATCTCGGGCAGCCTTTGAGCACCGTAAAACCCCCTCATACACCTGACAAAGCGCAGTTTTCTGAGGATTTCGGATATAGACATGCCCCCTGCCATTGCCTGAACAAGCCAAGAACGCTAACCAAGGACCATGGGACAAGAAGTGATTGGCCAGCATGGCCCCGTAACAATCAATCTTAAAGAAGCATTAGAAGAGCGCTACCTCAGCTATGCGCTCACCACGATTATGCATCGCGCACTCCCTGACGTCCGGGATGGCCTGAAACCCGTGCACCGCCGTATCCTATACGGTATGCGCCTTCTCAAGCTCGATCCTAATCAGGGCTTCAAAAAGTGTGCACGCGTTGTTGGTGACGTAATGGGTAAATATCACCCGCACGGTGATGGAGCTATTTACGACGCCCTTGTCCGCCTCGCACAGGATTTCTCGGTCCGCTACCCCTTGGTTGATGGTCAGGGTAACTTCGGTAACATCGACGGCGATAGTGCAGCAGCAATGCGTTACACCGAAGCCCGTATGACCGACGTGGCCACACGTATTTTGGACGGCCTCAATGAGAACGCCGTCGAATTCCGGGAAACATATGATGGACTAGACTCAGAACCTATAGTCCTTCCGGGCAATTTCCCGAACCTGCTGGCAAACGGTTCCACAGGTATTGCTGTGGGCATGGCAACCTCCATCCCGCCGCACAATGCCTATGAACTTTGCAATGCCTGCCAAGTGCTGATCACGAATCCAGATGCGGAAATAGAAGAGCTCCTTGAGCACGTCAAAGGGCCCGATTTCCCGACCGGTGGTACAATCGTCAGCGACAAAGGGTCCATCCTTGAGGCTTACAAGACCGGACGCGGCAGCTTCCGCACCCGGGCAAAATGGCACAAGGAAGAAGGCCCGCGCGGCACCTACAATATCATCGTCACTGAGATTCCGTATCTCGTACAAAAATCCCGTCTGATCGAGAAAATCGCCGAACTTCTGATAGCGCGCAAACTACCGCTGCTCGATGATGTACGCGATGAGTCGGCAGAAGATGTGCGTGTGGTTTTGGCCCCACGTAACAAGAACGTAGATCCAGAACTCCTCATGGCATCTTTGTTCAAGCTGACGGATCTGGAAAACAGATTCTCGCTGAACATGAACGTCCTATCCAAAGGCGTTGTGCCTAAGGTCATGAGTCTGAAGGATGTTCTTAAGGAATGGCTTGAGCACCAGAAAGACGTTCTGGTTCGCCGCTCCAACCACCGACTGGACCAGATCAACCACAGACTTGAAATTCTGGAAGGCTACCTCATTGCCTACCTGAACATTGACGAAATCATCCGTATCATCCGCGAAGAAGACGATGCCAAAGTATCGCTCATCAAAGCGTTTGAACTGACTGACGTTCAGGCCGAAGCAATCTTGAACATGCGCCTGCGCTCCTTGCGCAAGCTTGAAGAATTCGAGATCAAGAAAGAGCACGACAAGCTTTCCAAAGAGAAATCCGGTCTGGAAGCCCTGCTCGCCTCCGAAAAGAAACTGTGGAATCGCGTTTCCAAACAAATTACTGAGATCGGCAAAGCATACGGGCCAGAGACAAAAATCGGTGCCCGCAGAACAAACTTCGGTCAGGCTGAAGAACACAATCTGGAAGAGATCCATCAAGCTATGATCGAGAAAGAGCCGATTACTGTTGTGATCTCGGAAAAAGGCTGGATCAGAACGCTGAAAGGCCATGTGCAGGACATGTCCACCCTCACCTTCAAACAGGGTGACCAGCTGCATCTGTCCATTCATGCGGAAACCACCAGTAAAATCCTGCTATTCACCACAGGCGGCAAGTTCTACACCATCGGCGCTGATAAGCTGCCGGGCGGACGAGGCCACGGCGAGCCGATCCGCTTGATGGTTGATATGGACGAGACGCAAGAAATCATCAGCGCATTTGTCCATAAGCCAGATCGAAAGCTCCTGCTCTCCTCTGATGAAGCCCGCGGCTTTATCGTGGAAGAAAAAGATGTGGCTGCGACAACCCGCAAGGGCAAACAGATCCTCAACGTCACAGCCCCTGCCAAAGCAGTCCTTTGTATTCCGGTGGTGGGAGACTACGTGGCAGTTATTGGCCTGAACCGGAAACTCATGGTGTTCCCGCTAACTCAGATTGCGGAAATGACCCGTGGTCGTGGTGTGCGCTTACAGCGCTACAGAGATGGTGGTATCTCCGACATCAAGACCTTTGACAGCGCAACCGGTCTCACATGGACAGATGGCTCCGGGCGTACATTCACCCGCACCCTGGAAGAGCTTCAGGATTGGCGCGGAGACCGAGGACAGGCAGGACGCCTGCCACCAAACGGCTTCCCAAGAACCAATAAGTTTGGCGGCAATTCAATTTAAGAAAACAACAGGCCCGGCATTGATCGGGCCTGTTGTTTATTTGATTAACCCGACGCATCCAATACTTCTGGTTTTGGTCCATCTCCAGCGCCATGCTTGGCAAGCGCATCTGCAGCAACCTTACGATAAGCTTGCAATGCCTCTGAGGTTTAAATTTTCAAGAGTCCAATCACTTCAACTGACATGAAGCTCTCTAAAATCTCAGGAGGCGGTGATGCCCAGAACCCAAGAACAGTTGCCAGTAAATTGAACTCTTTAAAGCCGCACGTTAAATCTGCACAAATGGAAAACTGGGTGATTTGAAGTTCGCGCTCACAGCCGACAACCTGACCCAACTGGAAAAGCTTCCAAGTGCTTGAAAGCATCGTAGCTGACCACTTTAACGTTCAGCAACACATGTCCCAAAATTAAACCACTTTCACTAAGTGGTTCTGAAAGCAGGAGACCTGAAGGGCAAAAGAGCGCAAAATAGGGTATCGACATAAACCGATTGGCGCGTCATACGCCCGTTAGTCAAAACATCAAATGCCCCGCCTTTTTGCTTGATGTTCTGCGTACCAAAGACCTCATCAATCGCATGACCCAGCTCAATGCCAGAACCGATGAGGGACATGACTTTGTCTGGCAATGGCAACAACATAGACCGGCTTGCTGAAACCTGCCCTGCTTTCGAAAGCACAACCATCCAGGCAAATGTATAGGCAATACCGCTAAGGTCGCAGATACCGCCTTCCAACCCCACACCAAAATCAGCATCAGGGTGCTCAGCAAGTGCATTTTGTGCACGCGTCACAGCACCCTGCCGTGTTTCTTCATCACCCATAGGTTGATCAGAAACACCAGAAGCAACATCTACCGAAATCAGATCAATCTTATCGGCAGGAAACTGCTCCTGAAACGCGTCCAGTGTTGCGTTCACTTTGACAGGGTTTTGCGAGGCAACAACAACCTTCATGAGTAAGCTCCTGCTAAACCGGCCAGACAAAACTAGCCCTGATTTTTCATCACCCGCTGTTTTTCGCGGTTCCAATCGCGGGTCTTTTCTGTCTGACGCTTGTCGTGATCTTTTTTACCACGCGCCAAGGCCACTTCCATCTTCGCTCGTCCATCCTCATTGAAATAGACTCTGAGTGGAACAATGGTCTTGCCATCTCTTTGAACGGCAGAGAAAAGCTTATTCAGCTCACGGCGATGCATAAGCAACTTCCGTGGCCGGCGTGGTTCATGGTTAAAGCGGTTGCCCTGCGTGTATTCCGGGATGTAGACGTTGTAGACCATCATCTCGCCCCGGTACTCGGCAGCGTAGCTTTCGCCAATATTGCTTTTACCCTGACGGAGAGACTTAACTTCAGTCCCTCTCAGCTCAATACCAGCTTCAAAAACGTCTTCAATTGCGTAGTTGTATCGGGCCTTCCGGTTATCCGCAACAACCTTGCGCCCGGGAACGCCACCTTTTTTGGCAGCCATTTCTTATCCTTATTCATTCATAAAAGTTGTTCCGCGCGAATGCAAAGCTCTGCGCGGAACACTTAGATTAGTTGATCAGGCCAGCATGGACCATAGCCTTATGAATGGTTTCCTGCGTTTGTTCACTGACTGTGACCAAAGGCAAACGCAATTCGTTTTCCATTTTGCCCAGCAAGGACAATGCATATTTAGGTCCGGCTGGATTTGGCTCAATAAACAGGGCGTCATGCAACGGTGCCAAACGGTCCTGAATAGACAATGCAGTCGCAAAATCGCCAGACATACAAGCTTCTTGGAACTGGGCGCACAACGCAGGCGCAATATTCGCAGTTACAGAAATACAGCCATGACCGCCATGCGCCATAAAGCCAAGCGCCGTAATATCCTCACCAGAAAGCTGGATGAAATCAGTACCACACAGATGGCGCTGCTCCGACGCACGTGCAAGGTTTGCCGTTGCATCCTTAACACCAACAATATTATCAACTTCCGCAAACAGCTCAGCCATTGTCTGGCTTTGCATGTCAATGACGGAACGCCCCGGAATATTATAGATGTAAATTGGCAGGTCTACAGACTTAGCAATTGCTGTAAAATGCGCTTTCAAACCAGCCTGATTAGGCTTGTTATAATAGGGTGTCACAGACAAAATAGCGTTTGCGCCAACTTCCTGCGCATGCTGCGCAAATTCGATAGCTTCAACCGGGTTGTTGGATCCAGCGCCTGCCATAACAGGAACGCGGCCAGCGGAGACTTCGACAGCCATTTGAACGACACGCTTATGCTCGTCAAATGTCAGCGTCGGGCTTTCTCCGGTTGTTCCCACAGGCACAAGCCCATGGGAGCCCTGTTTTATCTGCCAGTCCACGAATTCCTGGAAGGCCTTCTCATCCACTTTGCCATCCTTGAAAGGGGTGACAAGTGCTGGAATTGATCCTCTAAACATCTCAGGTTCCTCGTTGGATTACATATAAACAGAGCAATTTTTGCCAGTGCCCTCAATGGGGTGGCATACAGTAATGTGATCTAGCCCATCTCGGCAACATCACCAAGACCTTCTCTTATAAGATTCGGGAATTTTTTTATGCTCATAATTAGGCCAGCTTCACAGGTGAGTATGAAGCAGACCTCTATAGAACATTAAACAGATATTTACCCTGTTTGTGGCAAGTAGGCTGGGGGAGCATTTTTGGAATTGAACTGTCCGGTGCGTTTTTGCCGGATTATCAGCACTCAGGTGAGACGGGCCAACGAGTATTATGCGTATCCGCGAATTTTTTCTTGTTTCCACACATGTAAGCGCAATTGCGATTGCTGCGTGCCTTTCCGGACCAGCATATTCTGCTGTATCCTTTTCAAATTACAAGATAATTCCAATTCCAAACCCAGCGAAACCCGTACAAACGGCAGCCCTGATATCACGTCAACCATTAGGCCAAACCGCGCATTTAGTAGCCATGCCGCGCTCCAAACCCGGAAGCAGCAAACCTACATTTGGTAGTAAAAGCCAAACATCCCAATTATCGAACTATGCTCCCTCCTCTCCCAATAAAACGGAAAGGGCCCTGATTTCAAACCGCGCGACAAACCCGCAAAACGCATTGCAGGCAACCGCAGCATTGGTCAAGTCTTATCCACAGGGATCGAGTACAGCACCGGCAACGGGGTCCGTTGAACCCCTTAAAGCAGTCCTTCAAAACGTCAAATCCGGACAACTGCAAGACGCGATAACAGGCCGTAACGCCTTGCCAAACAACCTTGATCGCCGTTTGGCAAACTGGTTTATCATGCTCCGTGGTGGACCGGAGACACCGGTCACTCATATCGCCCAGTTCGCTGCAGATGCGCCTCATTGGCCAACAGCCAAAATTGTGAGAGCGCGCGGAGAAGCAGCTCTTGCCACCTCCAAACTGACACCAAAACAGGTCATCGGTGCTTTTGGAACATCCTTGCCAGAAACAACCGATGGGAAGCTTGCCCTTGCCAATGCCCAACTCGCCGTTGGCAACAGCGCCCAAGCTGCAAAACTCATTCACCCTCTGTGGCAAAAAAAGATATTTGAACCAGAGCTGGAAGCTCAGATCCGCTCAAACTTCGGCAACATCCTAAGGCAAAAAGATCATCGCCTGCGTACAGAAATGCTACTGTACCGGGATAGAACACGTGCCGCAGAACGACTACTTTCCGAGCTATCTCGTGACGAACAAGCCTATGTGAAGGCCCGCATCGCAAGCATTCGCAAAACGAGCGATGCAATGAGCAAACTGAAAAATGTGCCACGCTCCATGAAGAGCGACTCAAACTATCAATTTGCTCTCATTCAGCAGGCCCGACTGCAAGGCGACTATGAAACGGCTGCGCGGCTTATGGAGGCAGCTCCCACAAAGTCTAATCAACTCCTCAACGGAGATAAGTGGTGGGCGCAACGCAGAGATATCTCACGAGAGCTAGCTGAATCTGGACAAGCACGTCGCGCTTACACCATTGCAGCCAACCACGCGGCTGAATCTACAAGTATGATTGTGGAGGCGGAATTCCATGCTGGTTGGTTTGCCCTGCGCTTTGTAGGGGATGCTCGTCTCGCAGAACCTCATTTCAAGCGGATCGCAAAGCTGGGTAAAACCTCCCAAACTCTATCACGTGCCTATTATTGGCTAGGCAGAACTCGCGAAGCTCAGAAAGATACAGAAGGCGCCATTGCATTTTATCAGCAGGCCGGTGCTTATCAGACATCCTATTACGGACAACTGGCACTCGCAAAACTCGGTATCAACCAGATGCCCCTCGCCGCCTTGCCAAAAGTAACGAATGCGGATCGATCAGCATTCAACAGCAATGAGCTCGTGCAAGCCATCAAGCGACTTGATGAAGCGGGCATGCACAATGATACACTGTTGTTCTATACACATCTGGCACGCACCTTGCCGAGCAATGGACAAATTCGCCTCCTCACCGAGCTAGCAGAATCCAGAGGCGTCTATCAATGGGCGACTATGGTCGGCCGGTTGGCACAAGCCGAAAGAGTAGAGGCGGCCCCGCTTGCTTACCCGATCAACGCAATTCCACGCAAAACACGCATTACCAAAGGCGTTGAAAAACCAGTGGTTTATGCAATTGCACGACAAGAGAGCTCATTTAACCCGCAAGCACGCAGCAGCGCCGGCGCACTGGGATTACTTCAGTTAATGCCAGGGACAGCTAGAGAAACAGCACGGAACCTAGGCGTGTCCTATAAGAAGTCACGCCTGACCTCAGATCCAGCCTACAACGCAACATTAGGTGCTGCATTTCTCGGGGAACTGGTGGACGAATTTGGCGGTTCTTACATCCTGACATTTGCCGCTTACAACGCAGGTAAAAACAAGGTGAAAGAGTGGATTGAACGTTTTGGAGACCCTCGCAACCCGAAGATTGATCCAATTGATTGGGTTGAATCAATACCTTACGGTGAAACACGGGATTACGTTCAGCGGATTACGGAAAACTTGCAAGTTTATCGCTACAAGCTGGAAAACAAACCCCTGATGATCACGCAGGACCTTACCCGCGGCTACTAAGCGGCATCAATGAAGACAGACACAAAGCCCGGCAATCCTGTCGGGCTTTTATGATCAGGTACCATCAAAAAGTACCTCAGCAAGCATTCCGCCACTTCACCAAAAGCAAGACAGGGGCATAAAGCTACCTTATGGTGAGGACAACGCTTCGACATGATTCATCCAGTGGAATCTAGATCAACAGCGATACATTGGGAGGAATACATGCTTCAAACCTCAGATAACCTTGATCATGACCTGCAAAACCTGACGGGAACCACACGGTTCACATGGAAAGCCAGTGATGGCTTGGTCCTCTCAGCTAATATATGGGAAGTTAAGAAACCTGCCGGCCCAACAGTTCTCTGTCTCCCTGGCCTGACCAGGAACACGCGAGATTTCTATCGGTTAGCTAACTTCTTGCAGAGCAAAAATCTCCCAGTAATCGCGATGGACTATAGAGGTAGGGGCCTCTCTGAATTCAGCACTGACTTTGAGACATATAATCTCGATCAGGAAGCTGATGATATCGACAGAGGTCTTGCGGCTCTGAGACTGGAAAAATTCGCGCTCATCGGCACATCCCGAGGCGGATTACATGCCATGTCTATGGGGAAAAGATATCCGGAACGCCTCTTATCTGTGATTATCAACGACATCGGCCCGTACATAGAGCCATCCGCTCTGGATGATATCATAGCGACAGTCGGCACCCAATTGAGCCAGCCAAACATGGCAGTTGCGGCAGAGTATCTCCAGGGAATCCATAGTAAATCGTTTACAGCTATGACAAAAAGCGATTGGGTAACATTCGCTCATCAACTATTCAGCCCAACATCAGAAGGCGTATCTCTGAGCTATGATAAAAAACTAGGTGACGCTGTCCGCGGAAAGAATAAACCAGCACCAGATGTGAATATGTGGCCTTTGTTTGAGGGAATAAAGTCGGTACCCCACTTGCTACTGCACGGGGAGAACTCGGCTCTGTTATCAGTAAAAACAGTTGGGGAAATGCGCGCACACCATAAAGATATGAACCTCCTTACAATTCCCAATCAAGGTCATGCACCACTGCTATGGGATGATTTAACCCAGCAAACTATTCTCACGTTCATTCAGGCACATCCAGACTAATTCGTTGAAGAAACGGAAAAGAGTTGGATCAACGACCCAACTCTCACATTCGTGATTGGTAAATCTAGAAGGTTTTCTGCACCCGGAACAACGCACTGGCTTCATCAAAGTCTTTCACACCTTTGGGCTGCGTCCGCGCATAACCAAGATCAACCCCCATTTCCATACCGCTTACAGGCGACCAAACCAAATCCCAGTCGAGGGCAAAACGATCGAAGTCAACAAGGGCAGCTCCTCGAGGCGTATCAACCACAGCATAACTTGCATCAAAGTCCGTACGAACAGTATCAGTTACATAGTGTGTGTACCCGCCAGAAAAAGATAACGCATTGGTTTTACTGGTTTTTCCACCAACGTAATAAGCATCAAAAACGTCATCATCATCAACACCCACATAAGAAACAGCACCATTTCCGTATTGGAATTGCAACGCCATTGCATCTTGGTTACCCAAATGAGGAAGGTTGATAATCGCCCCTGCACCAATGGCCCAACCAATCCCCCCTGACACATAAGCTGCTTTGGGACGTATAGTCGTTACAGCCGCTGCCAACTTAGCACTTCCCCAATCACCATCCATTCGGAATGCAGCAATTGCATCTGGCGCTTTGTTGCCAGCCGCACCATTTTCATTTGCAACGCCAGTAAAAACACCGTGCGCTCGATAAACCGGATCCTCAATTGACACGGTTACAGACACACCTCCATCAAGAACCTCTGTATAGGCTGCTGCCCACGAGTTGGTGTCTGACCAATCACGATGAACTGCCCCAAACGTCGCTCCGGTGAAGAAATCAAACAGAGAACCAGTCCGGCCAATAGTGAAGCCACCGAACTGAATATAGGCCTTATTCAGATCCATAACGGGGGATTCCTCTGAGATTTCATTATCGGAATCTACGGTTGCTCTCAGCTCGGAAAAGGCCCGAACGAAACCGTATTCAGTTTCCGACCGCGCATCCATGCGAATATAGGACCGAGCACGGAAACGAACTGTATTCAAATCCCGCCCTATTGGCACAACACTCGCAACTCCGCCCCAGCCAGCAGGCTTCTTAACAAAGTCGCGGTATTGTGCGTCCGTTCTTATCCGCCCGCTTAATCTCAAACAGGTCTGTGTACCGGGAATAAAAAAGTAGCCCTCGCCGTAAGCGTCACAAACCTGCACGTAATTCAACGGTTCCACAAGGTCCGGTGGTGCTGGTTCGCTTTCAAACGCTGGCTTCGGTAGATCAGTTGCCTGCGCTGTAACTCCGAATGACAGCAAGATCGGCAGGAATATCAGCTTCTTCGTCATGGTATTAAACCTCCATCCGTCACTCAGAGCAGTCGAAACGCCCACACAGGCAGCGGAGAATTACGCTCAGCTGCAATGACTACCCTCGTGCAGCTAGACAATTACTCCAAGGTGCAATTTTCGCAATTACTATGGATTGAGCAAGGTTTTCTCACCCAAATGAATGGATCACCTAATTGCAGACAGACAAATTCCAGCAACCGGACAATATCCAGAACTAAATGCTCAGTTATATTCGGGAGGTAGGCACTCATGAAAAGATATACAATTGGCTAAAAACGGAAAAACCCGGCGGGTTGGAACCGCCGGGCCTGAGAAACTGAAAGAAGGTCAGGATATGAACTTCATTCAGGAACAATCTATAGGTTTAGTCTGTAACGCGAAACTCATAAAATCTTGATCTAATGCCTGTCTATACCATCTGCATATTCAGTTCTGTGGCAAGCATCACATCAAGAGCTTATAAAGAAGTTGGTTCCGGCGACAAAATCGCCGGAACCTGCACTCTAAGAAATCTTAGAAGGAGTACTGAAGACGACCAGCAACCTGTGCATTTTTGTTGTCGAGGCTGTCTTTTGAGTAACCAGCGTCAAGAACGAATTCCAGGCCAGCAGCCGGAGAGTATGTCAAAGAACCGTTAACTTTGGAGATGTTCCAGTCAGCAGAACCCTGCTCGAGGGAGCCGTATGAACCATCAAGAGCTGCAGTCAATGTGTCTGTCATGCCGATTTTAACACCAGCAGCAACTACGTAACCTTTAGCTTCTCCTGCATCGGTGAAGCTTGCAGTGTTGCCATCCATACCCAAGTGCGTCAGAGCGGACTGACCGTAAGATGCGCCGAAGCCCAATGTTACGTTTTCCATAGGCATGATAGATGCTTGAGCAGCTACAGCGTAACCGTAATCGCTATCAGAGTATGCATGCGCTACACCAGAGAGAGTTCCGGAGAACATGCCCTGTGTGATTGACAGATTACCAGCAAAGTTTGCACGGTTGGTTGCACCATTTGTGTCGTTAGAATCTTCGATGCCGAACTGTGCTGTGAAACCATTACCAAGAGATGCAGCAAACTGGATCTGCAATGGATCACCACCACCTTCAGTGATGCCAACAACACCAATGTTGGAGTAGCCGCCGAAATCAGACCAGGAAGAACCAAGACGACCAACGGTCATGGTTACATTATCAAAACCAAGCTGAACCCAAACATCACCAACACCGTTGGTTGCTGTATCATGATCATCCCACTGTGCTGTAAGCTCAGTGTAAGTTTTGATCATAGCAAACTCAGTAGAAGTCATAGACTCGAGGTAAACGTAACCTTTTGCGTATGCAGAGTAATCATTTGTTTCCGCAGCAACTGGCTCAGCTAAAGTCAGCTTATCAGCATCAAGCTTGTTTATTGAATCTACATTGTGTTTTGCAGCTTTCAGGTAATCAATTTTAGCTTGGGGATTTTGGAACGTGTATACTCCGCTCTGGCTTATGGCGACACCTTGCACACCGAGCTCGGAAGTACCAATTGGGGAGCCTGTATTCAACCCAGTTTTTGCCGCTGCATACTGCGCGTTCATATCTTTCTTGAACTTAGCAATTTGACTGGTTGTGTAACCATCCGCCGGAAACCATGCACCCCCAAAATTATTGCCATCTTTGTCTAACTTTTTTGCTTCTCCAACCTGGTAAAAGCCGTCCTTACCAGCCTTAGTTTCCTCACCCAAAGACATAGTCATGTTGTGTGAAGTCCACTGTGTGCGGATGCGGCCGTGGATTTTGATGCATGTATCTTGGCCAGGAAGTTTGAAGTAGCCAGCGCCATATGCGTCACATGCTTCTACGTAATTTACTGGTTCTGCAACAACTGGCAGATCAGCAGCTAGAGCTGGAGTAGCAGCGGCAGCAGCAGCAACTGCGAGAGCGATTTTCTTGAAGTTCATCACAAGCTTCCCATATAGGTATAATTTTAAAACGTTTTTTAAAACAGTCACTCAAACCAAAGCGCGGATGAAACATCACGCATGCTCCAATCTGAGGTGTGTCTTTTGAACCTTCCGCCTCGCACTAGGATCACTCCGTGTACGAAAGCCCCCTGAAGGTTCGTGAGTAAAAATTACAATATTTGTAGGTTTAGGCAAGCCCAATGAGAGATCTTATCTTGCCTATTCCTACCAGTGACAAATCTCTGTGCCATTATTGCAACGTGTGAATTTGCGGGTAAAAATTCGCCCATACTAAGATAGGAGCTTATATTCATCGGTGCATTTGCCGCTAACATGTGGGGTGAAATTGGAAAAATTTCTTAATACCGAATTTAATCAACAAGTTAAGAAATAATCATTTTACAAAACCAATTCTAGCGGAAGAAACGTGTCTTAAGGCACGGAACCACAAAACTCTTCAGGTATCACCGATATGGAGATGTGAATAAAAACGAGAGAGTTTTGGGCAAACTCTCATTTCGTGAACCCGTCACAGGATTTATGGACAGAATCTGAGTAGGTGCGTTGGAACTGACGCTCCCAGAACCCAAGGGGAGTAATAGGCAGGGCCATAAGCGCGACCAAGGCCCTGAACTCTCAACAAGCCAACTTGCGGCAACTCATCACCACCCCGCGTCACGGGTGTGCGCAAGGCAGAGGATATATAGAGGGAAGGAATTAACTGAGGCCCAGCCTTAGCAGAAAGCCTCGCGGTCAGGATCACTGGCTGTAACCAACGCAAACACCCCTCCCTGAGGATTAATTGGAGGTGAGCTGGAAATAGCAATCCGCTCCAATCAGACACACCTCGCATTCGAGATGATTTCAGGCAATGACCGCGTAAGGCCACCGACAGCATGCAGCAAGAAGATACCGCAATTTGGCATTCTCAGTTTCAAAACAAAAAACCCCGGCAACCGAAGCTGCCGGGGCTCTCTTAGAACTTGATAGCTAATGCTACCTAATTCTTACACTAGATTAGAAAGTGTACTGTACACGAGCTGCAACTTTAGCAACGTCGTCTTTGTCCATGTCTTTTGCGTCTTCTTTTTCCCAACCAGCAGCAACGCTCAGAGCGAGACCAGCAACTGGGGAGTATGCAAGAGAACCGTTTACAGCTGTTTTGTTGTAATCGTTTGCAGTGTCAACGTCCAAGTAGGAAGCATCGATAGCTGCTGTCAGTGTGTCTGTCAGGTTATGTGTCAGACCACCGGAGAACGCGTAAGCTTTCACTTCGTCGCTATCAAGATTAACGTAAGAACCTGCATCGTTAACGTACTGAGCCTGGAAGGTAATTTCAGTACCTTCTTTGATCATGCCCAGGTTGAACACTGCAGTTGCGCCAGCTGCGTAACCGTAGTCGTCGCCATTGTCTTTTTTGCTGTGTGCAACACCAGCAAGCTTGAAGGAACCCCAACCCTGGGAGATCTTCAGAGCGCCAACGAAGTCAAGTTCGTTTGCTTCGCCGCCACGGTAATCGGAATCCTGAACAGCGAGAGCTGCAGTTACGCCGTTGCCGAGATCGCCAGTGAATGAAACCTGCAGAGCGGAAGCATCAGAGAAGTTCAAGGATGCAGGACCGCCGGAAGTGTAACCGGTGAATGCATCAAAGATTGAGCCTTCACGACCAGCCAGGAATGAACCGTAGGAAGTGCCGATCTGAACCCATGCGTCGCCGATTTCGGAAGTCTGATCGCCAGCACCATCCCATTTAGCAACATATTCGGTAAAGGTCTTGATTGTACCGATTTCAGTTGAAGTCATGGAAGTCAGGTACAAGTAACCTTTTGCGTATGCGGAGTAATCGTTAGCTTTATCAGCTTTTTTAGCTACAACTACACGGTAATCACCGATAGTTTCAATTGCACCATTGGAAGCATCGATAATATCTTCTTGATCTTCTAAGTCGTCAGCGTAATCAGGGTCAGTTGCAACAAGCAAAGCAATCGCTTCATTTGCAGCTGTGATCTTATCATTTTCAGCTGTAACAAGAACACCCTGTGCTTTAGCAGTGATAACCTTAGTACCGTCAAATACAAGCGCTTCTGTGCCAGTTTCGGTTACTTTACCAAGATCTACATTCAGGTCATGTGACTGGTAGTTCACACGGATACGACCGCCAATTTTAACGCATGTTTCTTTGCCTGGAAGCTGGAAGAAACCAGCGCCGAATGCGTCACATGCTTTTACGTAGTTTACTGGCTCAGCAGTCATAGGCAGATCTGCAGCAGAAGCAGATGTTGCGAATGCAGCAGCGGCTGCAGCAAGAGCGATAGTTTTAACGTTCATAGTCCTGACCTTCCAATGTCTCTCAATGAAAGAAGAAATTTGCGTGACCTGTTTGGAGCAGCTCACATTTCCTCTTTTCCCGGCGACACGAGAACCAGTTGAGTTCACCAATAATTTGGCGAAACAATCAGCCGGCTCGACCGCGTCGATGGCCATAGTGATGCCCTAGTGACCGGAGGATCGCAATATCAACCTAGTAAGTTGGAAGGGGGTTATAATCACCACACAAAAGTAGTGTGTTTTTTTTAACACAGCACACGCTTAGGGCTGCCGCATAGCAAGCAGGCACACCTTTAGTTGAAATTTATTCTAAACAAGCGTAACTAGCTGAAATTTATAGTTTATTTTCAATAAAATTGGATTGTTGGCAGCGAAACAGCGCCTTTTGGCCCCATAAAGGGACCCAAGTCGTCCGCAAACCGCGCTCTGGGGATTAAAATATCTCACAAAACCTAACGAGCAAACTCTCTGTAGAATTAGGCAAGCTCGAATATCGAACACTGGTCCTCAAAGAGGAAGCCCGGTGGATTTGGACACCACCGGGCAATAAATGTCATTGGAAAATCAAGATTTATGAGATTCCAATGAGGATCTTAGACCTAACTCAGCCTTAGAAAGAGCGCTCTACGCGGAAGTTCAAAGTCGCAGCGTCGTTTTTATCACCGCCGTCTACATCTTTCTGCTTCCAAGCTGCACCTGCGGAGAACAACAAGCCGGAAACCGGACGGTACTCCAGGCTGCTTGCAACAACGACTTCGTTGAAGTCATTAAAGTCAGCTGTTTCTTCGCCCGCTTCTACGTCGAGGTAAGAAGCTTCAAGACCGGAAGCCAGTTCAGACGTCCAGTTGTGCTTGTAACCAGTCGCAACAGACCATGCTGTGTTCGCTTCCAGATCTCCACCGCTGAGAACTGCATCTGCTGTCTCATCAGCACCAACATAAGCCAGGGCGCCATCAGCATAAGCAACCTGGAAGTTGAGGGCATCACCTGGTGCAATCACATCAAGATTGAACCCGAAACCACCGGCAATGCCGAAACCGATTTCAGAGGAGTCAGCGTCAACAGCATCAAGCTTAGTCACAGCACCAGAAACACCAGCCCAACCCCAACCTTGATTAAGAAGTGCCTTAGCAACAAAGGTAGGAACGGTGTTGCCAGCAGCAGTACCATCAATGATGTCGTGCTGACGATCTGAGTTATCTTCAACAGACGCCGCGAGTGTCAGGCCATTTGCAACAGCATAGGTGTAAGACGCCTGCCATACAGTATCGTCAGAGATATGACGGTCAAATGTGTTTGTAGATAGGTCACCTAACCAAAGATCAAACGTAGAGCTTGCGCGACCAAAGGTGAAACCACCAACCTGCACATAACCTGCATTCAGCTCCACGCCTTCATTGCCACGACCATCAGTGTCGGAAGTGAACTGGAAGTCAGCGAATGTACGGATCAAGCCAAGCTCGGATTGAGTACGGGTGTCAACACGGATGTTTGCACGAGCACGGAAGTTCTGATTGTTACGGGCGTCGCCGTCATCGTCAACTCCGCCGAAATCTTCATCATCGGTCAGGTTGTTGATTTTAAGATCAATACGAACGCGGCCGCCGATTTTGATTGCAGTCTCTGTACCTGGCAATACGAAGAAGCCTGCACCGTATGCATCATTGATGCGAACGTAATCTACTGGCGCGATGTCAGAAGGAAGATCAGCAGCCTGACCGGACGTTGCAACAGCTGCTGCTGCTGCTGCGATTGCGATAGCTTTAAAATTCATAATACTAACTTTCATTACAACTAAGACGGATCCAGCCTCATGCTGGGTTTGCAGCCGCCTTAGCTCCCCACTTGCGCTCGCCGAACCACACAATGTTTGAAACACCATCTGATCCAGAAGAATACCGACCGGCGTTACCTGCGCTACTCACAACATCAATATTTGTGATAACAGCACCAAAATCAATAATTCAAACGACGATTGAAACTCACTGCAATTTGAGTGTGACTTAAAAAACACAGCTGATTTGTTGGAGGATTTTGACTTTTGGGCGGGCACAGAGTGCCGAATTTCCGCCACTGACAATAATTGGGAAGTCATCCATACATCACAAAAGTTGATATTTAAGTATTAATGATAATTAGTTGCCTAATACATATAGATATCAAGCTTAAAATTCAATTTTGGGATCCGTTTCCTACATAAATCGGGAGAAAATAGCGCCTAAATCTTCAAATGAAGACAAACGCAGATCACGATTGCATCAATATTTGTGATTATTATATTTGAGTAACAACGACCACAACGAGGGTGCCAAAGTTAACTTAAATCGTAAATCATTCAATAATAACAATTAGTTAAGGTAATAGCTAGCGCCGTATCAGAGCAATTTCACGCTTTTGAAGAGCCTACGGTCAGTTCGACAACTTTGTGGACAAAAAACCCTAGAAGCCATCTCTCCCCCTCAAAAACCGTTTCAAATCACCGCCCGTGACCGATCTCACCACGAAAAAGGGCACCTGCCGATGCAGATGCCCCTCAAATTACTCCAGATGCGGGTGAGTCTAGTCCTGCCCCTCAATCAACTTGCGACGCAACCAGCCAGAAAGCTGATCCATAAGCATCACCACCGTAATGATCAGGAAGATCAGATAAAGGGTATTTTCCCAATCCTGACGCGTGCGCATCGTCTCAATGAGCTTCAAACCAATGCCCCCTGCTCCCAAAGCACCAATCACAGTTGCACCGCGCGTGTTGCTCTCCAGATAATAAAGCATCTGAGAGACAAACAAGGGCAGGATTTGCGGAAAGAGACCAAACCGATATTTCTGAATTGGAGATGCACCCGTCGCCTGAACCCCCTCCGCCTGCTTCGTATCGGCATTTTCAATTGCTTCAGAGAACAGTTTTCCGAACGTTCCGGTATCTGTAAAGAAGATTGCGAAGATACCGGAAAGCGGCCCAAGCCCAAACGCACGGATAAAGATAAGAGACCAGATCAACATATCCACGCCGCGCAGGAAATCGAAGAACCGCCGCACGCCAGATCGAGCCAATCGCACCGGGTTCACATTGGCAGCGGCAGCAAAAGCAAGCGGCAAAGCTAGAATGCCAGCGACCAACGTTCCCACAACAGCCATTATCAATGTCTGCAACAGCGCAAAGTAGACCTCACCATGCTGCCATTCACTGTTATGCCAGAATTCATTGAACACAAAACGCAGATTAGAAACCTCAGGATCGAACTGCTCCGATGAACCGGCGAACGCGATAAGCTCCCCAATACCATAGTCATTGAGCGGACTATCAAAGTCGAACCAGAAATTCTCCCAGCCCGTGAAGTATCGGTGAACCTCAACCTTGCTCTTCGTGAGCCAGATACGGGTATATAAGGAAGGCCGGGCATTGACCTGCGTCTTGGAGACCTTCATCCAGTCCGCATCCGCTCCACTCAAAAGCCGTGGTGCGCCTTGCCCCACCTCAAAAACAAACGCCTCCTTATAATCAGGGTGATTATATGTGACGAGGTTCCCTGAAAAACGAAGAGTGCCATCCTCATCCAACGAGATAACAGTCTGCGTATCGTCTTCTAAAACCCAATTAGGCTTCTCTTTATATATAGCGCGTCTGTTGCCCTCTAAACTGACAATAAATCCCTGATCAGCCTTCTTGAATTGATACTTCGCGTGGATTTTGTGCGCATAGGCATCAAGCGCAAACAACTGCGCCATATCCCCTCGCGCCTTATCCATAACGCCAAGAATATCGAAGGCGAAAAAGCAGATCGCAAGGTAGATCAGGATAAGCAAAGAAATAGTGGACCCAAGCAGTCTCTTCTTCCAGCTCTGGTCAATTACATCAGGGTACAGACTCAACAGGCGCTGCTGTTCGGACCACAACAAAGCGCTGTTTGGATTAATATCAGTCATCATGGGATCCTAAACCTGCACAGCCTGGCCGATCAGCTTTTGACGAAGCCAACCACTAAGGTAATCAATGGAACTAATGGAAAAGACGAGCATGAAGATAATGACCAGAATGTCGGCACCATAATTCCAGTCCACGACCATCTTAAGCTCAGCACCCAAGCCTCCAGCTCCAACAAAACCAAGGATCGCAGAGGCACGAACATTCACCTCAAGCCGTAATAGAGTGTAGGAGAGAAAGTTAGGCATCACCTGCGGCAGAATTCCGTAGCGAATTTGTTCAAGCCAATTTCCGCCAACACTGCCAATACCCTCAGCCGCTTTCAGGTCACAGTTCTCATTCACCTCAGAAAACTGCTTTGCAAGCGCACCAATTGTGTGCGTCGTCACCGCAATAATTGCAGCAACCGGTGACGGACCCAAGATTAGAACCAGAAGCAACGCAATTACAATCTCTGGGAAGGCGCGAAAGATATCCATCACGCGGCGCATAAGCCCGACCACAAACCGATTTGAAACCAGATTGCGACTGGCGACAAAGCTCAAAGCCCCGCCCAGAAAGAACGCAATCAGTGTGGAAACCATAGCAATGTTTATGGTTTCAAACAGATACGGCGAATAATGAAAAACAAGCCCGAACAGTCCTGCAAGCCCTGTTTCATAGGCTCCTGCAAAAAGCTCAGCCGGGTAATCAAAAAACTTATCAAGCCCAGTCCAAAAACCACCTGAGTTTGCTTCATCGGCAATATACAGGCCTCCAAAGATACTCAGTGCGCAAACGCCCAGCAAAAAGAAAGTATAAAGCGTGCGTCGCCGAGCCACTTGCTCATAAGCTTGAGAAATCTCAGCAAGTCGGGAAGCCTCAGTCAGCGCCAGATGAGCTGCCACCTTAATAATCCTCCAAGGTCGAAAAAATAGGCGGGCTCCCTTGAGCCCAACATATGAAGAAGGGCGCGATCACCTCGCGCCCTCATGTTTCAGTCAACCAGATTAGTTGGCTTTTTTCGCTTCGATCTTACGGCGACGTGCTTCAACAATGGTCTTGTAGAAGTCATGGTTCACATCAACAAAGTCAGCATATTCCCCACCCTGTGCAGAGTAGAAACATTCAGTGTCGTCTTTCACCATAGCTTTGAGGGAAGCAACAACCTTGCCCTTAACATCAGCAGGAAGAGTCTTCCGTACCACAAGCGGACCGTTCGGGATCAATGGGGATTGCCAAATCTGAACCAGATCAGACATATCAACCATGCCTTTATCGACCATTTTGCGCAGGTTGCCAGAAGTGTAACCCTCTTCCCATTCACCAACACCAGATGCCCAAGTTACACCGCCATCAACATCGCCATTCAAAACAGCAAGAACGTTCTGCTCATGACCACCAGAGAACTGGCTGGAAGCAAAGTAGTCCTTGATGTTCAGGCCCATGTCGTCAAAAGCAACGGATGGCACAAGATAACCGGATGTGGAATTAGGATCAGCAAAGCCAAGGCGCTTGCCCTTCATGTCATCCATCGTCTTAATTCCAGAATCTTCACGAGCGACCATGACAGAGTAATAGCCAGTTGCACCATCAAGCTGTTTGGTTGTCAAAACCGGTTCAACAGCTTCTGGAGCTGAAAGGTACACGGCGGAATAACCGGACGCGCCAAGCTCAGCATAATCAAGGTTTCCACCCTTCAGGCCTTCAATAGTGCCAGCATAATCGGCCGCTGGGAAAAGCTTGACTGGAACACCAAGAAGCTTTTCAAAACGCTCAACCAGACACTGGTTGTTACGAAGACGATCCGCTTCGTTTTCACCACCCAGAATACCAATGCGGAATTCGGTGATTTTTTCTTCAGCCATAGCAACAGGCGCAGAAAGGATAGCAGAGCTAACAGCAAGAGCCGCAGCAACTTTAGCGATGATTTTCATCAGAGCACTCCAAATATAAGGACAAAATTCAAGAAGCCGCTACTACTCAGCAGCAGAAACTAGGGGTACCAGCGCACCCTTAGCCGGTTCCAGGGAAGCGATGTTTGCACCTTCGCTACCAAGAGACGTTGAGGTCATCCCCTCTTCAAAACTGTCATCAGCACCGTAAATCTCACGGGCGACAGCAGTTGAAAGGTCTTCAGGGTTTCCATCAAATACAATTTCACCATCACGCATCCCGATAACCCGGTCACAATAATTGCGAGCAGTATTAAGTGTGTGGAGGTTACAAATCACGGTCAGGCCATCTTCGGTATTAATCGCCTTCAAGGCATCCATAACGACCTGCGCATTCATAGGATCAAGAGAGGCAATCGGTTCATCCGCCAAAAGCATTTTCGGCTCCTGCATCAAAGCACGCGCAATCGCCACCCGTTGCTGCTGGCCACCGGAGAGATTTTCAGCTCGTTTAAGAGCTGTCTCAGCAATGCCGAGCCGCTCCAGCTTCAACAGCGCCTGAACACGCTCCTCGCGTGTGAAAAGTTTAAGCATACTGGAGACCGTGCCATGTGCATTGAGGCGACCAAGCATCACATTGGTTAAAACATCAAGGCGAGGAACCAGATTGAACTGCTGAAATATCATTGCACAATCGCGCTGCCATCGGCGCTTGTCTGCGCCCTGCAAAGCAAGCACATCAACACCATCAACCAACAATCGTCCCCGGCTTGCTGGTGTAAGTCGATTGACCATGCGCAACAACGTAGATTTACCAGCGCCAGAGCGACCAATAATGCCAATCATCTGAGGTTTATCTATTGTAAAGGACGCCCCCTTTACAGCAACATGTGCCCCAAATTCTTTTCTAACGCTTTCAAACTGGATCAAGATATCTGCCCCATTGCCCGTTAATCTTTAACGCACTAGGCACACGGGATTGTTACAGTGAAATGACGCAATCTGAGAATTGGTGACTGTCAAAAAATCGTCATAAAATTGAACCGCAGCAATGC
This sequence comes from Pseudovibrio sp. Tun.PSC04-5.I4, assembly GCF_900104145.1. NCBI lineage: Bacteria > Pseudomonadati > Pseudomonadota > Alphaproteobacteria > Hyphomicrobiales > Stappiaceae > Pseudovibrio > Pseudovibrio sp. Tun.PSC04-5.I4. The sequence goes on from NZ_FNLB01000006.1 coordinate 2,043,282, forward strand.
TGACAAAACGAGCTTTGCGTTACGATTATGTGACAGGGTAAAAGACTCACAGTTTAGCTGCCCGCTAAGAACAGTAGGCAAACCTCAGCAGAATCGGTTCCAGCAAAACCAACTGGAGTTCAATTGCGGAATAGAATTTACACAAAAAAAGCAGAGCCGAGGCCCTGCTTTGAGGTATTTAGTGTCTCTGGGATTAAAGAGGTAAAGCGCCTTCCCAGACGATCTTTCTGTAGCGCTCAGGGTTGGTATCCCCCTCAGTATTAAAAATCAGAACCACGGACTCTTTGCTAAGGTCCATTTCCTTGGCAATCTCCGCAAACCCTTCTTTAAATTCAGCGCATACAGCAGCCCAATGTTGATGGCGCCGGATTCACCACCAGTGATCCCAGCATCACCGTGCAGCGGGTTGCCAAGAATGCACATAGAGCTGGCTCGGGAAATTCGGACAGGTTGTATAAGTGGATTTAGCTCCTAAAACTGACATGATGCCAAGAACAGGCTCTTGCAGCCATGCCAGATGTGTTTGGAGCTGATAAACAAGCTAGGCAGGAGCCTGAAGTCGACATCAAACGGCTGCATGCCAAAATTGGTGAGTTGGCATTGGAGAACGATTTTTTCGAACTTCGAAGGGACTTTGGCCCCAGTGGGGCCGCGTAAGCTCGTAAGAAGGTGCTCACCAAAACGGGACTACTGAACGCCAGAAGATGATTGTCTGCAAACATGACCTTCCACTATCCCGTCAGGCTAAAGCCCTGAGCTTATCTAGAAGCAGTGTTTACTACCGGCCCCGTCCGGCCTCACTGGAAACGCTTGCCATCATGCGCCTGCTGGATGAACTTCATCTGGAGTATCCGTTTGCGGGTAGCGGTATGTTGCAACAGCTCTTGAAGGCAGAGGGCTTTCCTATCGGTCGGTGCGCCATGAGATCCTTGATGAAGAGGATGGGTATTGAGGCAATCTATCGCCGACCAAACACTTTCAAACCCGCACGGGGTCACAAGATTTACCCGTATCTGCTGCGTGATGTAGAGGTTTTAAGACCCAATCAGGTCTGGGCCATCGATATTTCCTATATTCCCATGGCGAAGGGCTTTACCTATCTGGTTGCCATCATTGACTGGTACTCGCGTAAAGTTCTGAGCTGGCGATTGTCGATTACCATGGAGGCAACTTTCTGCATCGAAGCTCTGGAAGAGGCGCTCTCAAAACACGGCAAGCCAGAGATTTTCAACTCCGATCAGGGCTCCCAGTTCACTTGCATAGACTTCACCGATGTGCGCAAGCGCGAAGAGATCAAGATTTCCATGGACGGCAAAGGAGCCTAGCGTGACAATGTTTTTATCGAACGGTTCTGGCGCACCATCAAATATGAGGAGGTCTACCTCAAGGCCTACGTCAGTGTGCCAGAGGCCAGAAAATCCATTAGGCGGTACATCACCTTTTATAACCAGAAGCGCCCACATTCATCGCTTGACTGGAATACCCCGGATCAGGCCTACTGCAACCACCCGCTGCACATAACTCAAGCTGCTGCGTAATCGGAGCGGAACCACTTATAAACGACGCTCAACTGTCCAACCAAACGGGACCACCTCTGAGCAACAGCGTGCTCCACACGCAGCCTGCAACCATAATCGATATTTAGGTAAGTGAGATAAAGCCTGTGAGGGTCGAACTTACAAAGGAGCGCCTCGCCAACGACCGAGAAAGAGTATCGTCAAAAAACGCAGAGCAGTGCGGCAAGGAAAGCAGCTCGCGCAATTCGCACAACTCAAACCCCAAAGAGCCAAGACCACAAATTTCAATTGGGAATTTGTTCAAGGCCGAAGCCTGAAACACCAACATCCTAAAAAGGAGAATGGCGGACACGAAGGGATTCGAACCCTTGAGACCCTTCCGAGCCTACTCCCTTAGCAGGGGAGCGCCTTCGACCACTCGGCCACGTGTCCATGAGCGGGTAGATAGCACGAACCACCTGAAATTCAAGAGTAATGTGCACTTGAAGCTGTGGAAATATAAAATAGCCTGTGCAGAAACTGCAAAACCCCCTCAATACCCACTGAACCGCATCAATTCCGCTTTTATGGAACACCATCTTTACAAAAATAGGGTTATGGCATATTTTTAAATCAAACGATTGATTGAAATATAGAATAGAGATTGTGACCATGGCCCCCTCCTTTTCGCCAGATACTCTGAAAGAGGCTATTTCCGCAGATACGCCTTCTGGAAAAACTAAACGAGCCCTCATTGAGGCAGCACTCCTCCATTTCGGCAAGGATGGATATGCAGCAACTTCTACGCGGACAATCGCTCAAACAGCTGATACCAATATTGCCTCAATCGCCTACCATTTCGATGGCAAGGCAGGTCTACGGGAAGCGTGCATTAACTTCGTTGCAATGAACCTGATGGAGGTCGCCTACGTCATCCTAAACAAAGATGGGGAAGACCTCTCGCAGCTCACAAGAGAAGACGCGCGACAAAAGCTTATGTTGCTGATTGAGCGCATGGTTCGGTTCGTGCAGCTCAACAAACGCTCCAGCCTGTTGATCAACTTCGTCTTCAGGGAAATTACGGGCTCAGAAAATGAAATTGAACAACTCTACGCTCTGATCTTCGAACCCCTTTTAGATCGCGTAACACTCATTTTCAGTAGGGCAACAGGTACAGATGTCCATTCAGATGAGATCCGTCTTTCCGTTTTCACCATGGTGGGTCAGGTTCTCTATTTCAGAATGGCAAGAAACCTCATCACCAAACGAATGGGTTGGCAAGAGATTGAAAGCCCGCAGGCTCATCAAATCGCCACAGTGATCAAACGCAATGTAAATGCGTTTCTGGACGATCTATCGAAAGGCCAGAAGGATGCCTAGTTTGTGCGCACTTCCCTTCATTGCAGGTTGGTTTGCTTTTTGCACGCCTCAGCCAGATCTGACTGCAGGATATGTGGAAGGGGAATATCTCAAACTTGCCCCTGTCGAAATCTCCGAAATTGCAGAGGTCAAAGTAAAAGAAGGCGATCTGATCAGGAAAGGCGATCTCATTGCTGTGCTTGTTTCCTCTGATGCCAGCATGAAGCTGGCTGAGGCAAATGCACAGCTTCAGCAAACTCTGTCCTCTCTCAATGATTTAAAGCTTGGCAAACGCCCAGCCGAGATTGACGTTCTCAATGCGACCTTACGATCTGCGCAGGCTCAGGCCAATCACTCCCAAAATGTCTATGATAGATATGAAGGACTACTGGGCCGAAAGGTCATTTCACAAGCGCAATTTGATGAGGTTGAAACCGCCCTCCTCGTTGCTCAGGCCAGAATTAGAGAACTGAAAGCCCAGCTCGCTGTTGCCAAGCTTCCAGCCCGTCAAGACCAGATTGCGGCAGCGGAAAGCCAATACGAAATGGCAAAAGCCAAAGTTGATCTCGCTGAATGGCTGCTGGAAAAGCGAAAAATCTACGCACCGGAAGATGCCAGGGTAACAGACATCTTTTTGCGAACTGGAGAAATGGCAGGTCCAACAGCTCCTGTGGCAAGCCTCCTGCCCGCAACCTCCATCAAACTGCACTTCTTTGTGCCGGAAGAAAAATACACCCAAATCAGAATTGGTTCAAAGGTCGATGCACGCTGTTCTGGTTGCTCAACCCAACAAACTCTGCAAATTACACACATTGCGGAAGGGCCTGAGTTCACCCCACCCGTCATCTACTCTTTAGAGACACGGGACAAGCTGGTCTACGAAGTTGAAGCCGCGCCAGTGACCGATCAATCGGAACTGAGACCCGGACAGATTTTTGACGTTAATCTGGACAGCCTGCGATGAACGCAATTGAAGTGGAAGGCCTGACAAAAAGCTTTGGAGACAAACGCGTCGTCAATAATGTTTCCCTGACGGTCAAACCCGGTGAGATCGTTGGCTTTCTCGGCCCCAATGGGTCAGGCAAAACCACATGCATCCGTATGATGTGCGGCCTGCTGAAACCAGACTGTGGAACGGGTCAGGTGCTTGGCTATGATTTGGTCAAGGATCGCTTGCTGATCAAAAGTCAGGTCGGTTACATGACGCAAAAATTCTCATTCTACGAGGACCTGACCATTGAGGAGAACCTGAGTTTTGTCGCTCGCCTCTACAATATGAAACCGGTAAAAAAACACACCACCCGGACACTGGAAAAACTGGGTCTATTATCACGGCGCAATCAACTTGCTGGGGAACTCTCAGGCGGCTGGAAACAGCGCCTTGCCTTGGCAGCCTGCACCATGCACAAACCCAAACTGCTTTTATTGGACGAACCAACTGCAGGCGTTGACCCCAAAGCACGGCGGGACTTCTGGGAGGAAATTCATCGTCTCGCAGCCGATGGTATGACGGTTCTCGTCTCCACACACTACATGGATGAGGCAGAACGCTGTCACCGCATCACCTACATCTCTTATGGCGAACTGCTCGCTGATGGTACCTTAAGCGATGTGATCGCAGATGCCGGACTGTACACCTACACCCTCTCCGGACCTAATCTGGAGCGCTTCATTCCAGAGCTGCAAGCGGCAAGCGGAGTTAATCAGGTCGCCCCATTTGGCAATTCACTCCATGTAACGGGCACAAATCTTCAAGCGCTAAAACAGGCATTGAAACCTCTTGAGCAGCATTCAGAGGTACAGGTTGAACAGTCCGAGACCAACTTGGAAGATGTCTTCATCAAGTTCATGAGCGACAGCACGGACAATATGCAATGAGCAACATATTTTCAATTCAGCGGCTCTTTGCCATGCTCATCAAAGAGTTCATCCAGATGCGCCGCGACCGTATAACATTCGCGATGATGCTCGGTGTCCCACTGCTTCAGCTTGTCCTGTTCGGCTATGCGATCAACAATGATCCACGCGGCCTGCCGACTGCCCTCGTTTCAATGGCCAACAACCCCTATTCCCGTGCAGTTGTGACGGCTCTGGAGAATTCTCAGTACTTCAAATTCACCGAGAAAAATCTCTCACCCTCACAGGCCCGCACACTCCTGCGCCGCGGAGAAGTCACGTTTGTAATCACGATCCCGAGCGATTTTGCAAAACACGCAGAAGCTGGAAAACCAAACGCACTGATTGAAGTGGATGCCACAGATCCTGCAGCTTCAGGCGCAGCGGTTGCCTCTGCCCCTGCAATCATTGAACGCGCCGTGGCTAATGTGAAGGTGAAGAGCCCGAGCATCAAGCAGGACCTTCTTAAAACCAGCACAATCATTCACCGCAAATATAATCCTGAGGGCACCACGCAATACAACATTGTTCCAGGATTGCTGGGTGTCATTCTTCAGCTCACGCTTGTTATGATGACGAGCATCGCACTTACCCGTGAGACAGAACGCGGCACAATGGAAAACCTGCTGGCCATGCCTGCTTCCCCCTTTGAGATCATGTGCGGCAAAGTATTCCCCTATCTCGTCGTGGGTGCTGTTCAAGTGGTTGTGGTGCTAACTGCAGGCAAGCTTTTATTCAACATCCCATTCGAAGGGAGCCTGTTCCTTCTCTTAAATGCCATACTTGTCTTTGTTCTCGCTCTGGTCTTGTTAGGCTACGTCATCTCGACCGTAGCCAAAACCCAGATGCAAGCCATGCAGATGACATTCTTCTTTTTCCTGCCGTCCCTGCTTCTGTCTGGCTTTATGTTTCCCTATGCAGGCATGCCAGAATGGGCGCAGACACTTGGAGAAATATTCCCACTCACGCATTTCTTACGCGTGGTGCGCGCCATCCTCCTCAAAGGAGCTGAATGGAACGAGGTGTCCTCCAGCGTTTACGCACTCTTCCTGTTTGTTGTCCTTCTGCTCATCCTGGCTTTGAAAAGATTCAAACGCACACTGGATTAACAAAAAGAGGCACTGCAATCACAGCGCCTCTTACATTTCAACTAGCTGGCCTCAAAAGCTTCTGAGGCTTGTAAAACATCTGGGTTACCCTCACGCCCCGATACCAAATTGGCCATCAACCGGAATGCCCCCGGAACCAGCTTTTCCATCTGGTGGTGCAGGATCAGGGATGTATGAATGTGCTCCCCCTTACCAAACTGACCGGCAAGCAAAATACCCTGATGCGGTGCTTCATCAGGATCTGCCATTTCCAAAAGCGGTTCATAGGCGCTGTCCCAGCTCTTAGCAAAATACAGCCCACGCTCTTTGTGCCAGTTCGCCCAATCAGCCTCACCAATGGTATTCGGCAGATTCAACAGCGCATGCTGCGAATTTAGATAGCGCACCTCTGCATTTTCATCAGTAACCCGCCAACGCAAGCTCGGAGAGCCAATCTCAAGCGGCTTAAGAGGTACCTTTTGTGCATCCCATTTATCCCATGGACGATGATAGAGCGTAATCAACCGCCCGCCATCACGCACCCAAGCGTGAATATCACCGATTAGGTCATGTAAATCCTGACGGTTGCGGAATGCGAAAATGCCAATGACCAGACAGTCCAGATCCCGCAATTGCCGCGCACTCAACTTACCTGCTGGCAGATCAACAACATCGACACCAATTGCACCAAGCCATTTGACTACACGATCATTACCGCCGCCAACATAACCAACGCGCTGTGCCGCAAGCTTTGCATCCACCACGCAAACCCGAACTACAGCAGGACTAATTCTGGCCCGCTGGTTCACGTGCGCATGAGAAATATGCCGAACCGTATGAGCCGAAGCTCCATCAAGCAAGATTGGAAGCTCATAAAGCCCATTTTGAACATCAGCTGGTAAAACAAGCAGGAAGCCATCACCGTTGAAGCTCGCCTCCCAGCCTTCCGGTAAACTCAGCGTTGGTTCACCGGAAGTCGCTCCAACAGCGATAGAAAGTTCTCGCCCGGACTGAGCGCTATTGAGAACAAAATCCGTCTCAGCCAACTCAACAATCTGGTCTGGCAAAACAATCGGCTCGACTTCAAACGCGAGCTTTGTCTCTACATCAATGCCATGTGAGGAGAACCGAAGTTTTGCATGCGGTGCTTTCGGTTCGCCCGGCAGATAAACAGGCGGATAAGCATCACTAGTGTCAGCATCAGAACCGACATGAACGGAACCGTCTTGTAATGACCACCCTTTCGGCAGCTCTAATTCATAACCCACAGCATCGCGGTTGCACTCAAATTCAACCTTTGCAATCTCGCCCAAACTCAGCTGATCTTCAGACAACCGTGCAGACGCAACAATGCCCTCAGCAATCATAAGCACTTTGGAAAGCTGTACGTCTTTCAAACGCAGTCGGTGCAGCACCTCATCCTGAGCATAATCAGGGCACTGTTCCATCGCCCTGCGAACCAGCTTCAAAGCTTCCGCAGCAGAAGCGCCAATCATTGCTCTGTTTGGGAAAGCCGCAATAGCATCAAGACAAAGGAAATGCGCCTTTTCCAGCAGGACACCAATCAAAGGCGCCTTGGCAAATCCAGCAAGCTCAGAGAGGTCGCGTGGCAAATTATCGCTCAAAGACGTCTCGTTTTTGCCAACGGTACTCTCAGCCAAATGCAAGAGCCAGGAGTTTTCCTTGCTGTAAGGCCTCCATCGGCCCATACCTTGGGTCCGATGAAAAGCACGAGACTGCTCGCCTATCTGAGCCCAACTCCAACCGGTAACCTCTTCTTCCCCGTTACAATCCAGCTCAAGCGTTGCAGGTGGTGGCGGCAAATCATCATCATAGGCATCACCAGCACCAGACCAAGCAGGCAAATATAACTTTTTGACTGTCCAGACAGGCAGACCAACATCAGGGAACTTAGGATCAGCTGCTGCTTTCATCACCTCATGGGCCGCCTGCGTCATCGCGCGGTGGTGGCCATGTTGACCGGGGATATTCAAAAACGTTGGAGAAATAATATCTGGCCGCTCCTGCCGGATGATCTCAACAAATCGCTTCAGAGTACGTTGATGCCCCCATTTGCCAAGAGTTTCCTTGCCGCTTTTTGAAAATCCAAAGTCGAAAATACTGTCTTCTGCGTTGTCAGAAAGCCAGTACATCCGCATATTCAAGACATCACAGGCTTTCTCCATCTCCGCAGTGCGCAGCACGCCAAGTGTCTCGGTCGCTTCCGTCCCGATATCATTTTGCCCGCCCTCACCTCGGTTCGCGCAAGCATAAGAAAGCGAGACACCATCCCGCAGGCCAATCGCTGCGAGCATCTCTGAGATTTCATCATCTGGATGAGCTCCCGTATTCATAAAAGACACGGTGGATTTGAGCGGCTGAAGCGCGCGCCAAAGCTCTACCAACCGTACATTTTGTTTATGCGCGGCAATACGTTCTTGATCTGAAAGCGGCATGTCGTCCCCTCAGGCAACCTTTGAAATACTTGGAATATATGTATCGTGTATAATTAGTGCTGCTGCACCCAGAGCTGCAGTCATCCATCCAGATGCACCCCGGACAACACGCGGCAGCTTGCGATCGTCGCGAACTGAAACAGTCGCATCAATCAAATCCATTTTGGTAATAAGCCGTTCAAGCAGCTCCGGCGGCATCGCACCACCCAAAATGACGGCCTCTGGATCAAACAGGTTCTCCAACGTACTGATCGCCTGCGCCAATGGCCCCGCGGCCTCACAAATCCATTCTTCCAGATCCGCATCGCCTGCGGCCAGAAGATCAGAGAGATCCTTTTGACTATCTGCAGATTTGCCCCGTTTCTGCAAAAAATCGCTAGCAGCCAATCGGCTGGTATAGGTCTCCAAACAACCACGGTTCCCGCAGGAACAAAGGCGCCCGCCACGTTCAACAACCACGTGCCCTAACTCACCCGCATTGCCAAACGCACCACGTATTATCTCGCCGTTTGAAATGATGCCTAACCCCAGCCCTGTCCCGAAATACACAAAGCAGAAAGAATGTAGCTCTGTCGCCGATCCTGTTGTTTGCTCTGCAATCGCCGCAGCCGTCGCATCGTTTTCAACGCGCACAGGAACTTGCAAAAGGTCTTCAAACAAAGTTTGTGGATCTTTATCATCCCAACCAACGAGTTCGGCCTTACCAGCCCCCGTAAGGCCAACGCGCCCAAATGGGCCCGGCATAACAACACCCGCACCCAAAACAGGGGGAGCTTTTGTCCCTAGGGATGCAAGCGCCTCATCACATGCGGCCTTCACGACAGGCAGCACAACATCGGGCTCACTGCTCTCAATGTGTATGCGCTTACTATAAATAGTATCCCCTAGAAAATTGACCAGCGCACACAAAATAGCGCTTGGGCGAACCTCAATCCCTAGTCCAACCGCCCCATCCGGGTTCAATGTGTATTGAACAGCAGGCAGTCCGCGTCCTTTTGCCTGTCGTTCACCAGCAAGAATCAGTCCCTCACTTTCCAACTCAGCGATAATGTTACTCATCGCCTGTGTGGACAAACCAGTGAGACGCGCAAGTTCAGCTCGCCCCAGTTTTCCATGTGAGCGTAGATGTCCAAGAACGACTTTCCTATTGTGAAGTCGAGTTCTTTCGGCGTTTGAGCCAATGATTCTGAGTGCTGTTTTACGGTGCATATCTATCCATTAATTCAAAACACTTGAATATTCAACTCAATTGACTTAAAGCTGTCTGACATTGTGAAATATTAGAATGTAACTATTTATTTTCGCAGTTTACCAAAAAGAGTTGAAGCGAGAAATAGAGGGCTACTTCAACTTTATGACTTAGGAGAGGGTCAATGAACCAATTTAAAAAGTGGATGCTGGGGGCAACCACCGCCGCTTGTACAATGTATGCCGCAGGCACTGCACAAGCTGTCGAAATCGAATACTGGCAGTATTTCTTTGAACCACGCATTAAAGCGATGGAAACGCTGATCGAAAATTTCGAAAAGGCAAATCCAGACATCACCGTTAAAACAACGCATTTCCCTTATGCGGATTACCGCACGAAAGTGGCTGCTGCAATTCCAGCTGGTCAGGGCCCAGATGTTGTTCAGCTGTTTTATGGCTGGCTTAACGATTACGTGAATGCAAAGCTGATCCAGCCACTTCCAAATGATGTCTTCCCGCCTGCAGAAATCGAAGCTGAATTCTTCCCAATGGTTCAGGCAATGAAGCGCGGCGACCAATACATGGCGCTGCCAACAGCTGTTCGCTCATTAGCGCTGTTCTACAACAAACGCCTGTTCGACGAAGCTGGGATTGACGGCCCACCAAAAACTCTTGAAGAACTTGTCGAAACAGCTAAAAAACTCACAAAGACCGACGGAGCGGGCAATCTCTCCACTGTAGGCATCACAACAGGAATGAACGCGCAGGATCACCACTGGTTCCGCGAAGTTCTTGTTCGCCAATTTGGTGGCGATCCTTACATGGATAACTACAAGAAGGTGAACTACAACACCGATGCAGGTAAAGCTGCGTTGAAGTTCTATTCCGATCTTGAACTCACTCACAAAGTAACCTCCGCTGGCTTTATGGATGAACCACAGGCCGCCTTCAAAGCAGGTCGCGCAGGCATGCACATCGATGGCTCATTCCGCATCGGTGCACTCAACAAAGTGCGCGGTCTTAAATGGGGCGTTGCAGAACTACCAGCCGCTGCTGATGGGACTAAATCCAACTACTCCTCTTATTGGGTAAATGGCATCACATCCAAAGCAACCGGAGAGAAGTACGACGCTGCTGTCAAGTTCATGAAGTACGTCACTTCTGATGAAGCTATGCAAATCTGGCTTGATACTGTTGGTGAACTACCAGCAAAACCAACTGCAGCTATGACGGATGCCAATGCAACCCACGACGTTTATGGCCCATTCATCAAAGGCCTTGGCTACGCGAAAACAACTATATTCGCGAACGAAAGTGGCCAACGTCAGGCACTTATGGATATGGTTGCGCGTATGCGTCTTAAAGACCAGTCTGTAGAAGACTCTCTGGCTCAAGCCGCTGGCGCAGAGCAGAAAATCCTCAACGACTACTACAAATAATCACAAATATATCAATTGTGGAGGGCAGAGTTCCTGCCCTCCATCACAACAGCGCACTCCCTTTAAAGGGATTTATGCTTTGAAAAATGCGCTTACAATAAAAAATTAAACGACCTTCTCAGAGCAGTTAATGGACAAGCTGTTTTGATAATAGGCTGCAATTCAGGGGGCAGATTTGGGGATTTATAAAAGGCTCTCGATCTCACAAAAGCAGATCGTTTGGGCATGGGGACTATTAGCTGTCCCAATTATTTTTTATGTAGTGGTGCGCTTCTATCCAACAGCGAACGCTATTCTGCTCTCTTTTCAGGAATGGAACCTTCTCGGCTCACGCAACTGGACGGGTATTGATAATTACGTCAAACTTTTCAATGATCCAGCCTTCTGGAAAGTATTTGCCAACACTTTCCTGTATCTCATTATTGGCACACCAACATCACTGCTGGTTGCGTTCACCATTGCATTCCATCTTGATAAACTCCGCTTCATGCACGCCACCATTCGGGCTCTGTATTTCCTACCATTCATGACAAGTGCTGTGGCCATGGCATGGGTGTGGCGCTGGTTCTACCAACCCGTCCCAATTGGTTTGTTCAACAACGCACTGGCAACCTTTGGTATTCCTCAGATCCCGTTTTTGGACTCAACCACCTACGCTTTGCCATCCATTCTGGCACCAGCAATCTGGGCAGGTCTCGGCTTTCAGGTCATCATCTTCATGGCCGGTCTTCGCGCTATTCCGCAGACTTATTATGAAGCGGCGCGCATTGATGGCATTTCAGCTTGGGAAACACTCACGGAGATCACCATTCCTCTGCTGAAACCAACCATTGTGTTCTTGGTTGTGTTCTCCTCCATCGGCTTCCTGCGCATCTTCGATCAGGTCTTCAACATGACCACGAATGATCCGGGCGGCCCGCTTAATTCCACCAAGCCGTTGGTTTTGATGATTTACGATACAGCCTTCAACTCTTTTGACATGGGGTACGCCGCAGCACAAACAGTCGTTCTGTTCTCTGTTCTGCTGGTCGTTAGCCTGCTGCAACTGCGCGTCATGAGGGACAAATAATATGGCCTTGGCAGATACCTTAGAAACCACCAAGCGCACGTCCGCGCTTCGCAGCTCAGCAAGTAAAAAACGCTCCCGAGCCCAGTTTATCCGCTGGTTACTGCTCTTTGCTGGCGGCATTGCGATGGTCATGCCCATCGTCTTCATGCTGTCCACGTCGTTCAAATACCCGTTTGAGGTCTACAACCTGAACCTCATCCCCGAAGAACCGACGATAGACAACTACGCCTACGTTCTGGAAGACGGCCGTTTCTTCGGCTGGTTCACCAACTCGCTGTTCATCGCAACCATTACAACAATCTGTAATGTGCTCTTCGACAGTCTCGTCGGTTATGTGCTCTGCAAGTATACCTTCCCGGGTCGCTACATCGTCTTCATCGCGATCCTGTCGACACTCATGATCCCAACTGAGATGCTGGTCATTCCGTGGTATTTGATGAGTTCAGCGTTTGGATGGCTCGATACCTATTGGGGCATTATGTTCCCCGGTCTCATGACCGCATTTGGAACGTTCCTCATGAAGCAGTTCTTTGAAACTGTGCCGGACGACTTCCTGGAAGCTGCTCGTATTGATGGCCTCAACGAACTCCAGATCTGGTGGACTGTGGCGATGCCACTGGTGCGTCCTGCTCTGGCGGCTCTGGCGATCTTCGTGTTCCTTGGCAACTGGACAGCCTTCATCTGGCCTCTCATTGTCACCAACAGTCAGGAAATGTACACCCTGCCCGTTGGCCTCACCACTTTTGCTGTTGAAGCGCAGGTTGAGTGGGAACTGATTATGACTGGCGCAGCAATTTCCACTATCCCGACCCTGATCGTATTTCTGGTATTCCAGCGCTACATCATTCGCGGTGTTGTTATGGCGGGGCTCAAAGGATGATCGACAATTCCATCTTCCCTCACCCGGTTTACAAAGACACTGTGCTCGCACCTTTGTTTGAAGGTGTGAAAGCACACCATGTAAGCTCAATCACACAAATCAATCAGGCCCATCTGGTGATGCTCTGCGAAACCGGTATTGTGCCAATTGAAACCGGCAAGCAAATCGCCTCAGCTCTGATTGAGATTGAGAAAGATCTGGCAGACGCAAACCCGGAATACACAGGCGAATACGAGGACTATTTTTTCCTTGTAGAAGCTGAGTTAAGAAAACGCGTTGGGCCGGATATTGCAGGCATGCTGCATACAGCTCGTTCGCGCAATGACATGGACCACACGGTCTTCAAACTAGCGCTTGCAAAACGATGTGATGAACTTACTCAGCAAGCCCTTCACCTGTGTGATGTCCTGACTAAGAAAGCCGAAGTTGAGAAAGAAACTCTCATCGTCGCTTACACCCATGGCCAGCCTGCGCAACCTTCCACATTCGGGCATTATCTGTGCGCTGTGCTGGAAGTTCTGCTCCGCGATCTTCAACGTCTTCAGTTGGCACGAGAAGGCATTGACCACTGCCCTATGGGTGCTGCAGCCATCACAACCTCCGGCTTCCCAATTAATCGGGAACGAATGGCCGAACTGCTGGGCTTCAGCGCACCACTGCTGAACTCATACGGCTGCATTGCCTCTGTTGATTATGTTACGGGCCTCTACTCTGCCATCAAGCTCATGTTCCTCCATTTGGGACGCGTGATTCAGGACATGCAGTTCTGGAGTGCCTTCGAGGTTGGGCAGCTTTATGTGCCAAACAGCCTCGTACAGATTTCTTCCATCATGCCGCAAAAGCGCAATCCGGTGCCGATCGAGCACCTGCGCCATCTTGCCTCTGTAACAGTTGGCCGGTGTGATGCCATCGTCGGCACCATGCACAACACCCCGTTCACAGATATGAACGACAGCGAGGGCGAAGTTCAGCAAGCCGGTTACGCAGCTTTTGAAAGCGGAAGCAGAGTACTGGACTTGTTTGCTGCACTCATTTCGGCAAGCTCGATCAATGAAGAGCGCGTCGCCAAAAACACAGACGCGTCCTGCATCACCATCACGGAACTGGCAGACACACTGGTACGCGAAGAAGGCCTCTCCTTCCGGCAGGCTCACGAAATAGCAGCGGACACAGCCAAAGCCGTCATTGCCGATCAAAAGCCATTGCGGGAGGGGTTCACTCCCTTTAGCACCGCGTTTGAAGCACATGCCGGCAAAGCGCCAAAAATGAACCATGAACGGTTCATTCACGCTGTAAGCCCGCAAAACTTCGTGGCTATTCGCACACGCCCAGGCGGTCCTGCACCATGTGCATTGGATGCAGCTCTGGAACAGTATCAGCAGACCTCTAAGTCTCTGAGAACAAAAAATAAATCCTTTGTAGATCAAAGCACGCTCGCGGCCCGATTGCGCGGCGCAGCTTTTGCAAAACTGGTGCAGGAGTGATCGATTGACCACCGTTTCCCTAAATAATCTCAGAAAGTCCTACGGGGACACTCAGGTCCTGCATGGCATTAATCTGGACATACACTCCGGTGAGTTCGTCGTCCTTGTAGGGCCGTCCGGCTGTGGCAAATCCACTACCCTGCGTATGATTGCAGGGCTGGAAGAAGTCTCCGGCGGCGACATTCGTATCGGCGGCAACATCGTCAACGATATGGAACCCAAAGAACGCGACATCGCTATGGTGTTTCAGAACTATGCGATCTACCCGCATATGTCAGTTCGCAAAAACATCGGGTTCGGCTTGCGCACCTCTAAGCTTTCCAAGCCAGAAAAAGAGGCCCGCATTGAAGAGGTCTCCACCATTTTGGAGCTTACCGACCTTCTCGATAGAAAGCCAAACCAGCTTTCCGGCGGCCAGCGTCAGCGTGTTGCAATAGGCCGAGCTATGGTCCGCGACCCAGCTGCTTTCCTGTTTGACGAGCCACTCTCCAATCTTGATGCACAGTTACGCACCCAGATGCGTCTGGAAATCAAAAAACTCCACCAGAAGGTTGGAAACACGGTCATTTTCGTGACGCATGATCAAGTAGAAGCCATGACCATGGCTGATCGGATCGTCATCATGAAGGATGGTCACATCCAGCAGGTCGGCACGCCGTTCCAAGTCTTCTATGAGCCTGCTAACATCTTCGTGGCACAGTTCATCGGCGCACCCTCCATGAATATGATGAAGGGTGTGGTCAAGGGCGATGCTATCCGTCTCGACAATGGAACCACCATCAAAGCGCCAATGACAAAGCTTAGTGAAGGCCAGAAAATCACTGTCGGCCTGCGCCCTGATGCCTTGCTTGTGCAAGAAGGTGAAGGTCTCTTCTCCGGTGTTGTTTCCGTTATTGAGCCTTTGGGCACGGATACCCTTGCGTATGTGACAGTGCGCGGCAAAGAAGTCATTGCAAAAGCATCGGGCAGAACACCGCCAGCGGTTGGCGATAGCGTCAACCTACATGCTGCACCAGAGGCTATCCATCTGTTTGCTACAGATACGGGGGAGGCTATCAGGTGATCTCAAAAATTGCTGATGGGGCAATCGTCTGTGCGGGACGTGTGTATTGTGACCTCATCTTTACAGGGCTCACCGAACTGCCAAGACTGGGCGAAGAAACCTACGCCAAGGATCTTGCAGTAGAACCCGGAGGTGGCGGTTTTATAACCGCTGCCAACCTGTCCGCATTGGGGCATAAAACGAGCCTGCTCGCCTCAATGCCAGGCGGCCCGTTCGGGTCCGCTATCTTAGAAAAGATGGAGCGCAGCGGAGTAGACCTCAGCCTCTCTCCATTCGATATGGCAAATGGCGCGCAGGTGACGGCAGTCATTGGTTGTCAGGAAGATCGTGCCTTTCTCACCAAACGCAACGGCGCAGCCATACCAAAAGACATGCTCACTGCGTTTAGCACCTCATCCGCCAAGCATCTTCACATAGGAGAACTGGCAACGCTTCAAGAGGTTCCAGAACTACTGGAAATCGCAAAAGCAAACGGCATGACGGTTTCGCTGGATTGCTCGTGGGACCAGAACTGCCTTCTGAGCAACGACATCAAGTCGCTGATTGCAAGGGTGGATGTCTTCCTGCCCAATGAAATGGAAGCTCGGCATCTGGGTTATTTGGATAACCCAGACCTATGCCCAACATTAACTGTCGTAAAAAAAGGCAAGGCTGGCGCAACCGCCCTCACCTCAGATGGTGAAATCACGATTGCCGCAGACCCGGTTGAAGTTATAGATACAACTGGCGCAGGCGATGCATTCAACGCAGGGTTTTTAAGCTTCTGGCTTCGCGGCGCTGATATCAAGACCTGCCTGCAGGAAGGCAACAAATGCGGCGCAGCCGCAGTCACACGCATCGGCGGCGCACCTTAAGCAACAACAACGGGTCGCATAAACTGCGACCCTCATCGTCAAAGTATAAATCACAAATTCGAAAGCTCAAATGTCAATTGAGCGCGCTATTGCTTAGCTGATACTCTGCGCGGTAACGTCTGCGGCTGTCATGTCCAAAGCACGATGCACCTTTTCCATCAACTCATCCACTTCAGCTTTTGTGATCACCAATGGCGGCGAAATAATCATGCTGTCACCCACATGACGCATAACCAAACCACTGCCAAAGCTGTGATCACGGCAAATGGTTCCAACTGTTCCCTTATCAGCCTGAAACGGCGCGCGACGTGCTTTATCAGGAGACAATTCCAAGGCCCCAACCAAACCACAAATACGGGCCTCCCCAACCAGCGGGTGCTCTCCTAGCGCTTTCCACCTTGAAGCGAGATACGGCCCTGTATCTATGGCAACTTTCTCAACCAACCGCTCATTCTCAATAATTTCAAGATTGGCCAGTGCCGCCGCACATGCGGATGGATGCGCAGAATAAGTAAAGCCGTGGTAAAACTCGCCGCCGTGTTCGATAAAGCCCTTGGCAACCTTTTCACTCACCACAACGGCACCAATTGGCAGGTAGCCAGAAGACAGGCCTTTCGCGATTGACATTAAGTCTGGTTTAAACTTGAAGGTCTGTGAACCGAACCAGTTTCCAGTTCGCCCAAACCCACAAATTACCTCATCCGCCACCAGCAGAATATTCCGCTCCCGGCAAATGCGTTCAATCTCTGGCCAATAGGTTTCCGGCGGAATGATAACACCACCTGCGCCTTGCAGGGGTTCACCGATGAAGGCCGCCACGTTCTCCTCTCCAAGCCGGTCAATCTCAATTTCCAGCTCGCGGGCACGCATCAGGCCAAAATCGGCAGGATCCATCTCTCCGCCTTCACCATACCAATAGGGCTGATTAATATGGGTAATATCAGGAATAGGTAGACCGCCCTGTGCATGCATCGCACTCATGCCGCCAAGACTTGCCCCCGCCATGGTGGAGCCGTGATAAGCATTGTGTCGAGAGATAATGGTCTTCTTCGAAGGTTTGCTTTCACTGGCCCAATAATGACGAACCATGCGGACTATGGTGTCATTTGCCTCAGAGCCTGACCCTGTAAAAAACACATGGTCCAGATCATCCGGTGCTAGATTTGCTATCTTTTCCGCCAGTGCAATAGCAGGCGGGTGAGACGTCTGGAAGAAGGTATTATAATAGGGTAACTGCTTCATTTGACGGTTCACCGCCTCAATGATCTCAGTGCGTCCATACCCAACATTCACGCACCACAGACCGGCCATGCCATCGAGGATTTTATTGCCTTCTGAATCCCAAAGATAAACACCTTCAGCTCGCGTGATGACCCGCGTCCCTTTCGCATTCAGGGATTTTGTGTCTGTAAACGGATGCAAATGATGGGCTGCATCCTTTGCTTGAAGAACATGAGTTGGAGGAAGATTAGCAATATAATCCATGGGTTCATCCCTTCCTGAAGACAGCAGACCCAGCTCATAATGGGTCAGTATGAAGATATCTCTCTGCGGAAATTACCGTAGCCGGAAAGAGGTTAGAATATCCCATATTTTGTGATCACATTTCTCAACCTGTCAATCATTGATTGGAAACGATGCAAATTCATAGGCTGCAAAACGGAGTTGACCATGCTCATTACGTCCGTCATTCAAAAACCCAATCCGCTAACTTGATCAGGTAAATGCACACTATTTGGCAGCAATAAGAGACTCCCGAATAAACCCCATACCCTGCGCTATGTCTTCTTCCATCGCATGCTTCAATGCCTCAGCATCACGAGATTTCATCGCCTCTAGCGCTTGTTTGTGCTGATCCTCAAGATTCGCAGTTCCAGAGCGCCCGTAGACCAAACGCATAAAGGGTCCGAACTGAACCCAAAGATTTCTCACCAGTTTAATAAGAATTTCTGATCTTGATTTTGAGTAGAGACTAAAGTGAAACCGGTAATTGCCGCGCATGTATCCCTCAACATCTCCAGTCTCCAACGCCACATCAATTTCAGAATCTATATCGCCAAGCACTTGGATATCTTCATCAGTCAAATATTCAAGTGACATAGTTGCCAGCTCTACTTCCAACAGACGGCGAGCAGACCAAATTTCGACAATCTTCCCTTCCGTCACATCCGGAATGGAAACACGTCTATTTCCATGTAGTTCCAGTGCGTTTTCAGCAATCAGGCGGCGCACTGCCTCGCGAACTGGCATAGCACTCACACTCAGGTCTTCGGCCAACCCACGCAAGGTCACAGCCTTGCCCGGTAAGAAGCCACCGAACAGAATTCGATCTCTCAACTGCCGATAAACCTGTTCATGAACAGGCAAACTAACTTCAGTAGGCACAGTGTTATGTGATTTTTTTTTTATCATGCAAGGACTATAAGTGCCGCGGACCCAGCTGCAAAGATAATTTGATCACAAACTATTGCTTAGCTCCAAAAACTGTGATCATCTTTGAGGTGTGGCGCAGAGAAAACAACAATGGAGAATGCCAGTGCCAGATTAACCAGCACCAATGCTGGGCACAATTGAAGGGGGAATATGAAATGATATCGAGCTTCAAGTCCAAGGCTATGGGAACAGCCATAGCAGCTTGCGCAGCAACCTTTGCAGCAGGCACCGCCCATGCCGAAGGGTCTCTTAACATTTACAATTGGTCCGACTACATCGATGAAGCCGTCCTGGCCGAGTTTGAAGCAGAGACCGGCATCAAAGTGAAATACGATGTCTTCGACTCCAACGAAATTCTGGAAACAAAGCTTCTTGCCGGCGTCACTGGCTACGATATCGTCGTCCCCTCTGGCACATTCCTCTCTCGCCAAATTCAAGCCGGTGTGTTTCAGGAGCTGGACAAGTCGGCCCTCCCCAACCTGAAGAACATGTGGTCAGTCGTTTCCGAACGAACTGCCCTTTATGATCCGGGAAACAAGTTCTCCATCAACTACCTATGGGGCACGACAGGGATCGGCTACAATGTTGACGCCGCCGCCCAGCGCTTGGATGGAAAGCCCGTAGACAGTTGGGAAATCTTCTTCAATCCGGCAATTCTCGCAAGGTTTCAGGATTGCGGCGTCCATGTGCTGGATGCTCCAGCAGAACTTATTCCCGCAGCCCTTAATTACCTTGGCCTCAACCCCGATAGCCATGACAAAGCCGATATTGCCAAGGCCGCTGAGCTCCTGAAGACAGTTCGCCCTTATGTGCAGAAGTTCCATAGCTCAGAGTATATCAATGCTTTGGCAAATGGAGATATCTGCTTGGCTGTTGGCTGGTCTGGCGATGTATTCCAAGCGCGTGACAGAGCCAACGAAGCTAAAAACGGCGTAAAGGTAAACTACATCATCCCCAAAGAAGGAGCCCTGATGTGGTTTGACCAAATGGTCATTACATCTGATGCGACGAACGTCAAAGAAGCACATATCTTCCTTGATTACATCATGCGGCCGGAGGTGATCGCAAAGTCAACCAACTACGTGGTTTATGCCAACGGCAACGAAGCGTCTCAGCAATTTATTGACGCAGAAATTTTGGAAGACAAAGCCGTATATCCCGATGATGCTACATTGGAGAAAATCTACGTCACAACACCCTACGCACCAAAAATACAGCGTATTGTGACCCGTGCGTGGACCGCCGTTAAAACGGGTCAATGACTCCCCAAAAGGTGCGCCTGCGAAGACCGCTTTGCTTGCCCACCCCCTCATTTGGACCAGTCAACCGTTAAACAACGGAAGCGGGGCGGAACCACCTTGGAAACTCTGGCAAAAACACAACCAATCTGCAAATTTGAGCCTTGGGAAGATCCAACCCAAACTCCTTTGGTCCGCTTTGACGGCGTGACCAAAAAGTTTGATGACTTCACTGCGATTGAAGATCTGACGCTCGACATATACGAGCGGGAATTCTTCGCCCTGCTTGGTCCATCAGGGTGCGGCAAAACCACCATGATGCGCATGCTTGCGGGGTTTGAACACCCCACAAACGGCAGTATCCATCTGGGCCAGCGCAATCTGGAAAAAGCACCGCCGCACAAACGACCGGTCAACATGATGTTCCAGTCCTATGCGCTCTTCCCGCATATGAACGTCGAACAAAACATAGGCTTTGGTCTCAAACAAGACAAAATACCGAAAGCGGAAATCAAACGACGTGTAGAGGAAATGCTGTCTCTGGTGCAGTTGGAGCAGTTTGCCAAACGCAAGCCCCACCAACTTTCCGGCGGCCAAAAACAACGCGTTGCCCTCGCCCGGTCCTTGGCTAAAAAACCCAAACTCCTGCTTCTAGATGAACCTCTCGGCGCGCTTGATCGCAAGTTGCGCGAGCAAACCCAGTTTGAACTGATGAACATTCAGGAGCAACTCGGCCTGACCTTTGTCATCGTCACTCATGATCAGGAAGAGGCGATGACGGTTGCCAGCCGCATTGCAGTGATGGACCACGGTAAGATCGTTCAGGTGGCAACACCCGCTGAAATCTACGAGTACCCCAACTCCCGCTATACCGCAGACTTCATCGGTGATGTGAACATCATTGAAGGCCGCATTGATGTCACAACAGGTCAAACAGCCAGCTTGCAGTGGTGCGAGGGTGAAACGCCCCTTAGTGTCGCGACAAAGCTACGCCCACAAGCTGGCTCAACCGCATGGTTGGCAGTAAGGCCCGAAAAATTACGCATTTCAAAAGATCGACCAGCCACAGCAGATAACTGCGTCAAAGGGGAAGTTTGGGATATCGGTTACACCGGCAACATCTCCACCTATCACGTCAAAGTATCAGACGGGTCCATCCTTAAAGCACAAGTCTCTAACCGCGAACATCTGGCTGACCGCCCAATCACATGGGAAGACCCTGTCTACGTCTATTGGGAAAAAGGCGCTGGCGTCTTTCTGGAAGCGTGAGGAGGAAGCATGACAGTCGTTGACATTACACCTCCCCTCACAGATGAGGTAGAAGAGGAAAATCCGCTGAGCGCAGGCTGGGGCCGCAAACTGCTAATTGCTGTGCCCTATCTCTGGCTGCTCGTTTTCTTTCTCGCCCCTTTCATCATTGTCCTGAAGATTTCATTTTCTGACGTTGTTTTAGCGCGTCCGCCCTACTTTCCAAACTTCGATATCTCCGAAGGTTGGAGCGGCCTTGTCGCCATGTTTCAGGCGTTTGATCTGGAAAACTACCTCTGGCTGACGGGAGATGCCCTTTACTGGAAATCCTATCTCTCAAGCCTCAAAGTGGCATCCATCTCCACTCTTATCACGCTGCTGATTGGCTACCCAATCGCCTACTCCATGGCAAAAGCACCAAGGGAATGGCGCGCCACCCTCCTCATGCTAATCATCCTGCCGTTTTGGACCAGCTTCCTCATCAGAGTGTACGCCTGGATCGGGATCTTAAAAAAAGAAGGCTTCCTCAACCACTTCCTGCTCTGGGCCGGAGCGATTGATGAACCGCTTATGATCCTGAACACGGATACAGCTGTCTATATCGGCATTGTCTATTCCTACCTGCCATTCATGGTTCTGCCGCTCTATGCCGTTTTGGAAAAGCTGGAAGTCTCCCTGCTGGAAGCGGCAACAGATTTGGGCTGTTCCCCACTCAAAGCATTCTGGGTCATCACTCTGCCGCTCTCCTTGTCTGGTGTCTGGGCAGGCTGCTTCCTCGTCTTTATCCCAGCCGTGGGTGAGTTCGTCATACCGGATATTCTCGGCGGCTCCAGCACTATCATGATAGGCAAAACGCTCTGGGTGGAATTCTTCTCCAACCGAGACTGGCCGGTCGCATCAGCCGTTGCCATCCTCCTGTTGTTTATGCTGATCCTGCCCATTGTCCTGTTTCAAAAACAACAGGAAAAACATGCGGAGGCCAGCCAATGACCCGCTTCAACTGGTTCAACACCACAACACTCACTCTCGGCTTTGCCTTCCTTTACCTGCCGATTATCCTGCTGATGATCTACTCCTTCAACGAGTCTCGCCTCGTCACGGTTTGGGCCGGTTTTTCGACCAAGTGGTATCAGTCGGTGTTCCTTAATGAGAGTTTCATGGATGCCGCTTGGGTCACTGTGCGGGTGGCCTTCATCTCAGCCTCGGTTGCCACCGTATTTGGCACAATGGCAGCTTTGGTGCTAAACCGCGCAGGTCCGTTCCTCGGTAAAACGCTGTTCACGGGAATGATCTACGCACCCATGGTGATGCCGGAAGTAATCACCGGCCTCTCGCTGCTGCTGCTCTTCGTCTCCCTGGATTTTGCTCGCGGGTTCTGGACAGTCACCATCGCCCACATCACCTTCTCCATGTGTTATGCGGCCGTCGTTGTATCCGCCCGATTGGTCACCTTTGAGAAAAGCTTTGAGGAAGCCGCGCTGGATCTGGGCTGCACCCGCTTGTCCGCATTTATGCAAGTCACACTTCCAATCATCTTTCCTGCAATCCTAGCTGCATGGCTGCTCGCCTTCACCTTGTCGCTGGATGATCTGGTGATTGCATCCTTCGCCTCCGGTCCCGGCGCGACCACCCTGCCCATGAAGATCTATTCGCAAGTCCGCTTCGGCGTCTCACCGGAAATCAATGCCCTGTCATCCATATTGGTCACCATCGTGGCCATTGGCGTTGTCACAGCCTCGCTGATCACCAAACAAGCCTATGTAAAGCGTATGAAAGAAGAACGATTGGCGGAAGCTGCAATCTAACCGAGGAAGAAACAGTGTCTGATGTAAAACATCCATCCTCGCTGGATGAATATTCAAACGGGGACCTAGCCTACACCCGTTCAACCCCCTATGGGACAGTCGCGGAATCCTGTTACGCTGGCGCCCTCAGCTTCATGCGCCGCAGGTTCACCAAGGACCTGACAGGCGCCGATGTCGCAATCCTCGGCATTCCTTTTGATATGTCCGTCAGCAACCGCCCCGGCTGCCGCTTTGGCCCGCGCGCGATCCGGCAAGCCTCCTCCATTTTAGCATGGGACCATGCATGGGGTTGGCCGTTTGACCCTTATGACCGTCTGGCTGTTATCGACTACGGCGACTTCGTTTTCGACCCCGGCTATCCCATGGATATCCCCGGTGAGCTGGAACAGCAGGCCGCAACAATTTTAGACGCAGGTGCCACAACGCTCATGTTGGGCGGCGATCATTTCTGCGCCTACCCCATGCTCAAAGCGCATGCCGAAAAGCACGGCCCGTTGTCCCTCATCCAGTTTGATGCCCACAGCGATACCTGGACGGATGACACACCGCGCATTGACCATGGCACTATGTTCTACAAGGCCGTCAAAGAAGGCCTCATCAACACGCAAACGTCGATACAGATTGGTATCAGAACCAACAACGACAACACCCACGGCCTCACCACAATTACAGCTGACTGGGTGCGCAACAACGGAGCGCAAGCAACCGCCCGCAGAATAAAGCAAGTGGTTGGTCATTCTGCCAGCTACATCAGCTTTGATATTGACTGCCTTGACCCTGCTTTCGCACCGGGAACCGGCACACCAGTTATAGGCGGTCTTGGTTCTGGTGAGGCACGTGAAATTCTCCGTGGCCTTGCAGGCATCAACCTTAAAGGCATGGATTTGGTAGAAGTTTCACCTGCCTATGACCATGCAGAAATTACAGCCTTAGCAGGCGCCACATTGGCGTTGGATCTGATATGTATATATGCCAGTCAGTTTCCTGATCGCTGAAGATAACCATAGACATTTCATTCACTGATAGAAGAGATAGCATGCCCACTCTGACGCCGATGAAGACACAGCTGGAGCTTTTCAAAGAAGAAGCGGAACGCTTTCAAAAACAACACCCAGATCTTGAAAAAATCGAGGTGCTTTACTCTGGCTTCTGTGGTCCGCTCAGAGGCAAATGGCTGCCAGCAAGCATGCTCTCCAAACTAACCGAAGGCGCAGTTCGCCTGCCTTTGTCTACTGTCGCGCTTGATGTTTGGGGCGTGGATGTTTCTGCAACGGGGCTTGCCATCGAACGAGGCGATCCAGACGGCATACTTATGCCCGTACCCGGTACACTTAAGCCCGTACCATGGGCCAAAGTTCCAACCGCTCAAGTTCTGGTCACCCTGTTTGAACTAGAAGAACAAACTCCGCATCTGCTTGATCCACGCTACGTGCTGGAAACAGCGCAAGCCAAGCTAAAAGACAAAGGCCTGACACCTGTCGTTGCCACGGAACTGGAGTTCTACTTCATTGATATGGAACCCGGATCCAATGGCCTACCTCTGCCGCCAATCATTCCCGGCACCAAACATCGCCTCAAAGCTTCCCAGATCTATGATTTAGATATCATGGCACAATTTGAACCGATCCTTGCTGAGATCAATCGTGCCTGCAAAATTCAAGGCATTCCGGCAGATACCACCATTGCTGAATTCGGTCATGGCCAGTTCGAAATCAACCTCCTGCATGTGCCTGATGCACTGGAAGCGGCAGACCACTGTCTTCTGTTCAAACGGGTCATCCGCCATATCGCCAGAAAGCACGGCATGGACGTGACCTTCATGGCCAAACCATATGCGGAGTGTACGGGCAGCGGCTTTCACGTTCACACCAGCCTGCTGGATGCAAACGGCGCCAACGTGTTTACGGGCGAAACAGACGAGGCCAGCCCTACACTAAGACATGCAGTTGGTGGCCTGCTGGAAACCATGCTGGACATGCAAATCCTTTTCGCACCACACGCCAACTCCTATCGCCGTCTGCAACCAGCCTCCTATGCACCGACGGCTTGCTGCTGGGGTTATGATCACAGAGCCGCCGCCGTTCGCGTGCCTGCCACCAAGGGCGTGGGCGCACGGTTAGAACATCGCGTTGCAGGTGCTGACGCCAATCCATATCTGGTTGTTGCGGCCCTTTTGCATGGCATAAACCACGGTTTAGAACACAAGTGCGACCCCGGAACAGCCATTACCCCGCAAGAAGATCTCGCCAAATACAAACACCTCTCCGGCAATTGGGAGACAGCCATCACCAGATGGAAAGATAGCGCAGCAGCACAGCAAATGACCTCAAGCGACTTCCACCGCATCTACTCCATCAGCAGGTCAGCAGAATACGATATTTTTGCAACCACAGTGACTGCTTTTGAGTGTCAGACCTACGCAAAAAAGGTCTGACAGAACTACGCCTCTTTGATACTACGCTCCATCAGCCGCTGATAAAGCCTTGGAGAAACCCGATTGAGCCACCACGCTAGAAATGCGACGCGGCCAACCGGTTTCATAGCTGTTTTGCGCAGGTAAGCAGCAAAGATAATCTCTGCCGCTTTCTCAGCACTCATGTAGTCAACACCATCACTGGCTGAACCTGGCCGCGCAAGGCCGTTCCTCTGCTGTTCCGCCCTGCCAATATTGGTCGCAACAAAGGACGGCGCGGCAATTAATGTGTGTACGCCATGCAATTTTTCCTCGGATCGAAGTGAGCCGAAAAACCCCTCCAACGCATGTTTACTGGCAGCATAGGCCGTACGTTTAAACAGCGGAGAAAACCCTGCCACTGATGAAATCGCCAAATGGCAGCCCTTCGAGGCACGGACCGCTTGCAAAAACACACGCGCCGTCTGCACAGCCGCAAAATAATTGACCTCAAACACCTTTCGATGTGCATCAAGATCGGCTTCGGAAAACAAACCAATATGCGTTATGCCTGCATTATAAATAACCAGATCAACGCTCGCTCGTGCCGCCAATATTGACGAGGCAACACCCTCAACAGCACATCCATTTGTCAAATCACAAGCATAAACGCTCTGCTTATCATTGGTCGGCAAAGCGTCCAAAGCTGGCCCCGGCAAATCCAGTAGAACCGTATGCCAACCTTCACGTTGCAACCGTGCAGCCAGCGCTTGCCCCAGCCCACCAGCACCACCAGTAATAATAGCCGTCTTCATCAAAGCCCCACCGATAACCGCCAGTGCTCAAACACTTCAGCACTTGTTTTTTCAGGAATATAACCAAACTCAGTTTTCAGCCGCTCATTGCTCAGCACAGGTCGGTATTGCAAAAACCGCACCTGCTCCGGCCCATACCGCGAGAGCTTCAGGGTCTTCGCAATACCCAGTATCAGCTTCAACATCCACGCTGGCAGTTTGATCACGGGTTTGCCCAAAATCTCACCAAGTTGATGAACTGAAACCGCACCATCACCCGCCACATTGTATATGCCAGCAGGAGCCTCAGCCACCGCCCTCAGCAGAATACGAGCCAGATCCTGCGTCCATATAAACACCCACGGACTATCCGAGCCAACAACCCCAAGCAGCCGCGCTTTATGAAACAGCGAGGTAATCTGGTTATCCATCCCAGCCCCAAGCACTGTGCCAACCCGCAGCAGCACCTGCTCCAGTTGAGGAGCGTCCTTACGCGCATCAGCAAGCATCTCCTCAACAAGCCTTTTATGATAGGCGTAAGCAAACTCTTGGTTTCCACGGGTCGCATCCGCCTCCCGCAGTGGCACAGGGTTATCCGCATGATAGCCATAAGCCGCCCCGGAGGACGTCACCACAAGCCGCTTTACACCGTGCCTGATGGAAGCGTCCAAAACAGCCTTTGTTCCCTCCACATCCACCAGATATTCAAGGTCGCGGGTAGAATTCGCTGGCGGCGTAACAATGGAAGCTAAATGAACAATCACATCGGGTTTTTCCTCGGCAATCAGCGAGAAAACCCTGTCTGTCGTCACATCCAGTTTTTGATAGGTGGCCCCGGCGGGCATAAAATCCGGTCTACGCACATCCGTTGCCACCACCTGCAAATCAGAGTGCTCAAGCTGGCGCAAAAACGCTTGTCCAACACCACCAGCTGCGCCGGTAATCAGCAGCTTACTCATAGTGTTACCTCCACAGGCGCCTTCACAACTTTACGCGCCATGATATTGGCAAGCACCAACCCACTGATCGCATGCCAGATCCCCCAGAACGCAGCCACAACGGACATACCGCCCAACCCGCCGAAAAACCCAAAGATGAGAATAAGGCCAAGCCCAGAATTCTGAATACCCGTTTCAATGGTTATGGCCCTTCTGTCATAAGCAGAAACGCCAGCCACACTCGCCAATGCATAGCCACCAGCAAGAGCCAGACCGTTATGGATCAGCACAAGGCCAGCAACAGCCCCCACATAGTTTAAAAAGAAGGTCCAGTTTGCAAACAGGGTAAGAATGATGAACCCAATAAAGATGCCCATGGACGCCAACCGCAAAGGTTGCCGGATTTTAGCAGCCATTCCCGGTTTAAATCGATTAAGCAAAATGCCGAGGCAAAGCGGGAGAACCAGCATAAAACACACGGTTATTGCAACCGAGAGCTTATCTATATGGGTCTCCTGAAGGATCGCCCGTGTCGGCTCATATAAGTTACCCCAAAACGCGATATTGAACGGGGTCGCAACAATCGCCCCCACTGTTGCAAAAGCTGTCATGGAAACGGAAAGAGCCGCATTGCCTCCTGCACGCTGCGTGATGAAGTTGGAGATATTCCCACCCGGACATGCAGCGACCAATATCAACCCTAATGCAATGGAAGGGCGCGGCTGCGTTGCCAGCACCAGCAAAAATGTAAGGCTTGGCAACACTAGAAACTGCGAGCACAGCCCAATCACAAGGGGCTTAGGTGCCAGCGTCAACCGTTTAAAGTCCGCAGGCGACAAATCCAGCGCGATGGAAAACATCACCACGGCCAAAATGCCATTCAGCAGGGTTAAAGAGCCTGCACTGAAGTTAAGCGTAATGAGGTCAATGTCACTCATGCCATTTCCCTCTTCAACGCCTTGGATCGTTTGGTCACCGCAGACCGGTAGCTTTCTTTGTCAACGTAATAAGCCATGCGCGCCAGCTTCAGATAGTTCATCCCACCTGTTTCGCGCTCAAACTCCTTAGCCTTCTCAACCTGAATGGATTTCGCCGCAGAGTTACCCTCTCGCAGTCCCCGCAAATAGCTGGCAACCAACTCTGCTTGCTCGTGTCGCCCTTGCCAACCAAGGCCCGTTGCTTCCACCATCCCCATCACAAACACATCATCTCGCTCTGGATGCATGCAGTTCAAAAACAGATGCGGCGCATCCTCTTGCCAGTTCAGCAAGTCCTTCCTGATAAACGGATAGTGCAGTTTGTAGCCCGTCGCCGTCACGATCAGGTCATAGTCTTGCGCCTCACCATCTTTAAAGCGAACCGTGTGCCCATCCAGCTCTTTGATGTCAGCCCGAATGCCCACATCCCCATGTCCCGCATGGTAGAGGATGAGTGAGTTAACCACCGGATGGCTCTCATAAAGCGCATAGTCTGGTTTTGGAAAACCATAGCTCTGCGGATCCCCGACAAACCACTTCAAGATCTTCTGGTCGACCTTGCGCTTCAACCACAACGGCAACTTCACCGCGCCGCCCATCGTGTCCGCTGGTTTACCGAAAACGTATTTCGGCACAAAGTAATAGCCGCGCCGCATGGAAATATCGCAGTGTATCCCGTGGTGAATCGCATCCACGGCAATATCGCAGCCGGAATTACCAGCCCCAACAATCAACACCCGCTTATCAGCAAACTGCCGCGCGCTTTTGTATTTGCTGGAATGGATGATCTCACCAGCAAACTCGCCCTCAAACACCGGCATATTGGGCTCAGACAAAGTCCCGTTCGCAATAAGCACTCCAGCAAAGATGGCAGAATGATCTCCGTCCAGATCACTCCAGCACACACGCCAGCCCTCACCACTTTCCCCCAGCGGGTCTATGCTGGTAACCTCTGCCCCAAACACATAACGGCTTTTAAGGTCAAACTTCTCCGCAAAGTCGTGGAAGTACTTTTTGAGCTCACGATGCCCCGGATATTCAGCAGTGTCCTTGCCCATCGGAAAATCCGCAAACTCTGTCATTCGCTTCGATGAGATCAGATGCGCAGATTCGTACATGGTCGATTTCGGTCCGTCGATATCCCAAAGCCCACCTACGCCCTGGTGCAACTCAAATCCCTGAAAATCAATGCCTTGCTCAATCAGTGTCTTTGCAGTGGCAAGCCCCATCGGCCCCGCCCCGATCAAGGCAAACTTCTCCTCTGTATTTTTCACTGTTCTCTCCCCCTCAGAAGTACAATTAGATTGAACAGTCGTACAAAATAAGGCAAGTTATTTTTATAATTAAGAAAATTTCGCAGGAAAAACAAAGACAAAGGGCTCCTTCAAAGAGCTCATTGGAGACGCGCCAAAAGATTCTTGACGCTGCGGAGTACCTTTTTGCCTTTCGCGGATATGACGCTGCGTCCATCAGAGACATAGCAAAACGCGCTGATGTAAAGCTGGGATTGGTGAACCATCACTACGGCTCCAAGGAGGACCTGTTCTTCAAAGCCGTTGAACGCCGTGCAGCCGAACTCTCCCAGCTCCGCCTCTCGGCGCTTGAGCAACTGGAAACCTCGGGCGACCAGATCACAGTAGAGGCCGTGCTTGAGTGTTTCTTCTATCCTTATCTGGAAAAGGCCGAAAACGGAGGACCGCACTGGCTGGCCTATGCTCGTCTTGTGGCCATGGTATCAGCAGAGGAAAGATGGAGAGCAATTTCAGAGGCCTGCTTTGATCCAGCCGCAAAAATATTCCTCGCAAAAATTGCGATGCTCTATCCGGAAGCTGACTTAAAAACTGTCTCCGCCACCTTCGTCTTCTCCATCTCCTCCATGATTGCGCTTTGCACATCCAGATGGCGCGTCGAGGCTATGGCAGACGAACAACACAGCTCAAGCATTGCCGCGCTGAAGTCCCTCCTCATACAATACGCAGCCGCAGGCATGAACAATGCCCTCAGCTCAAATCGCAAGACAGATAACGGGCTTACTTTGCCTTGAGGCAGGTCATTCCCTGCTTCAAAGCTCTGTTCCATCAGTAGCAAGGCTGGCGCCGTTCAAGAAAAGCATTGATCCCTTCCTGAGCTTCATCCCCGCCCAAAACCTTTGCCATCGTATCGCGCTCCAAATCCATCTGCTTACAAAAGCTGTTGGAACCTGCTGCCTCTACCATCCGCTTGATATGCCCTTGCGCTTGGCGGGGACCATTCCCGATGCGGTCCGCCAACAAACACGCTTGCGCAAAAGCACTGTCTGCATCAGCAAGCACATTCACCACGCCCAAATGATAGAGCCGTTCCGCCCCAACAGGCTGACCTAGCAAACACATCTCACTCATTAACTGGCGAGGAATGAGCTGTGCAAGAGAAGCTATTGCCCCGCCATCAGGCACAAGCCCCACCTTCACATAGGCCAGCATAAACTGAGCATCCCGATCCGCTACAATCAAATCACAAGCCAAAGCTAAGGACACCCCGGCACCGGCAGCCCCGCCGCCAACCGCCGCAATCACCGGTTTGGAGCAAGACCTTATCCGCCTCACCAGATCATGAAGCTTCTCAATGTTATTCTTCCGCTCGGAAATCGTCACCTCACGGCGCTTAACCAATGAATTGAGATCACCACCGGCACAGAAATAACCGCCCTCACCTGTAAGGATCACACAGCGAATACCGTCATCCTCATCAGCAAGGTCAAGCGCGCGGTGCAGCCCCTCATAATAATCTGGAGACAAAGCATTGCGGCGAGACCGGTTGCAGTTGGTAACAACCAACCGATCTCCCTGACGCTGCAGATCCACAAGTGAAGATGTGTTCACGAGCCGTGCGCCTCGCTCGCATCTTGCTGCATAAAGCCAACAAACCGCTCCAGATGATAATCAACATCGCCCAGTTGGTGGTCAATCATCATCAACCGCTTGGCAAAGTGCGACAACGCATACTCCTCTGTCATGCCGATACCACCATGCATCTGAATGCACTCTTCACACACCAATTGAGCCACACGGCCAATCAGGTTCTTTGCTGCACTCACATGCATTTCACGCACATCACGTTTAGCAGAAAGATGGCCAGCCACGTTGATAAGCGCTGAACGTGCCTGTTCGATCTCAACAAGGATTGAAGCCATACGGTGCTGCAAAGCTTGAAACTTGCCCAGTGGCCGCCCAAACTGCGTCCGCACCCGAAGATACTCAACAGTCAGCTCCTTCGCGCTTTCCATCGCACCAAGAGCCTCAGCACACAGCGCCACCACACCGGCAGCACGCATGGCCTCCAGCGCTGGCAACACCTCTTCAACCGCACCAAGCTGAGCAGAGGAGGACACCTCAACATTCACCAGCGCAATATCAGCAGCCTGATAACCATCCATATTGGGATAGGAGAACCGCTCAACACCGGTACTAATGGCATCAACAAGGAACAGCAGAACACCTTCAACAGAGCGGGCACTCACGATGAGTTTGTCCGCACTCGGTCCGCCAATCACCACGGATTTTGTCCCATTGAGACGATAGCCACCCTCAATCTGGTCTGCACTGGTCTCCACATTGTCCAGATCATACCGGCTCTGCGGTTCTTCCAGTGCTGGCACCACCTTGAGACCGCCGCCGATCATTTCGTCTATAAGAGCCTTTTGCGCCTCAGTTCCAAGCGTGCTCAGCAACTGCCCAGCCATAACACCGCAAGCCATCAACGGCTCGACGCAAGCAACACGGCCCAGCTCCTCAAACACAACGGCGATATCAAACCCGCCGCCACCAAAGCCGCCATTGTCCACGCTGAACATGGCACCAATGACGCCCAATTCAGCAAAATCACTCCACACCTTAGCGGAGTACCCGAGATCACTGGCAATGATCTCTGCTCGCTGCTCAGCGCTGTAAGTGTCTGATAGATAACGACTCAGCGTCTCCTGAAGCATCCGCCGTTCTTCACTATGATTGAAATCCATGAGGCGCTCCTAAAGACCGAGAATAGCTTTGCTGATGATATTGCGTTGGATCTCATTAGATCCGCCAAAGATCGAAAGCTTGCGGTTGTTGAAGTAATCCGGGCTGACAGAAGCAGCATACTCCGGCCCAACGCTTGCGCTGTTTGCTCCACTCTCCAACGCTTCAGAAACAAACGGCATGGCATAGCGCCCCACAGCACGCCGGGTCAGATCATTGATCGCCTGCCGGATCTCGGTCCCTTTGATCTTCAACATCGAGCTTTCCGCTCCCGGCGCTTGTCCTGCTGCAGCTTTGGTGATCATACGCAGGTTCGTGGTCGCCATCGCCATCAAATCAATCTCGATCTGCGCGATCCGCCCCGCAAAATACGGATTCTCAATGAGGGGTTTGCCGCCGGATGTTTGCTTGCGGCAGATATCCTTCAAATGCACCAGCCCAGCGGCTGAAGAACCAACACCCGCGATATTGGTGCGCTCATGGGTCAGCAGATACTTGGCGTAGGTCCACCCTTTGTTTTCTTCGCCAACGAGGTTGCCAGCAGGGACTTTGACATCATCAAAGAACACCTCATTCACTTCCTGCCCACCATCAATCAGCGTAATAGGCCGGACGGTCACACCGGGCGTATTCATATCAATCAGCAGGAACGAAATCCCTTCCTGTGCCTTCACCTCAACATCGGTGCGCACAAGGCAGAAGATCCAGTCCGCAAACTGACCAAGCGTGGTCCACGTTTTCTGGCCGTTGACGATGTAATGATCACCGTCCCGCACCGCCCGCGTTTTTAAGGAGGCAAGGTCAGATCCAGCTTGCGGCTCGGAATAGCCCTGACACCACCAGTCAGTGCCATCCAGAATACGCGGCAGAAAATGGTCCTGCTGTGCTTTGCTTCCGAACGCAAAAAGCACAGGTGCCAGCATGGAAAGCCCGAACGGCATCGTACGCGGCGCATGAGCAAGGCACAGCTCTTCCTCAAAGATATTGCGGTAAACGGCATTCCAGCCAGTTCCGCCATGCGCCTCAGGCCAGTTGATCGCCAACCAACCGCGCTTGTGCAGCGTGGCGTGCCAATCCTCATGATCCGCCTTTGAAAGGCGCTGCCCAAGCCGCACCTTCTCAGCCAGCGCAGGCGATAGGTTTTCTTTTAGGAACAGGCGCACATCATCACGAAAAGCCAGTTCCTCTGCAGAGTAATTGAGGTCCATACCGGCACCCTCCTGCTGTTTCCAAATGTCTTAGAAAATCTCGAAGAGGCCAGCAGCACCCATGCCGCCACCAACACACATAGTCACCACAGCGTTTTTCGCGCCGCGGCGTTTGCCTTCCAGCAAAATATGCCCGGCCAGACGCGACCCAGTCATGCCATAGGGGTGACCAATCGCAATGGAACCGCCATTGACGTTGTATTTCTCAGGGTCAATCCCCAGACGATCACGGCAGTAAAGCGCTTGAGACGCAAACGCCTCATTGAGCTCCCATAAGTCGATGTCTTGCACCTTCAGGCCTGCCCGCTCCAACAAACGCGGCACGGCAAACACAGGGCCAATGCCCATTTCATCCGGCTCACACCCTGCAACAGCAAATCCTTTGAACGCGCCCAGCGGCTCAAGTCCGGCCCTTGCAGCGTCCTTCGCCTCCATCAGTACAAGCGCTGAAGCCCCATCCGACAGCTGAGAGGCATTGCCTGCGGTGATGTAATGCTCTTCCCCGCGCACGGGTGCCAAACCGGTAAGTCCGTCTATGGTCGTTGCCGGGCGATTACACTCATCTTTGGTGATGGTGACCTCACGCTGGCTAATCTCGCCCGTCTCTTTGTCCTTCACGTTCATGGTGACGGACATCGGCACAATCTCGTCTTCAAAGATGCCCATCTGCTGACCAGCCGCAATACGTTGCTGGCTCCGCAAAGCAAATTCATCCTGCGCATCACGGGATACGCCGTAGCGCCCCGCCACAATATCCGCCGTCTCGATCATCGGCATGTAGATGGCTGGCTTGTTCTCATCGATCCAGTTTTCCCGCCAGCGACCTCTGCTATCTGGGGTCAGGGAGATAGATTCAACACCCGCCGCAACGATTGCTGCTGCCCCATCCTGAACGATAGAATGGCTCGCCATGGCAACTGATTGAAGACCGGAGGCACAAAAGCGGGTCACGGTTGTGCCAGCAGTATTCGTTGGCAAACCAGACCGCACTGCAATCTGCCGGGCGACATTTGCCCCTGTTGAGGCCTCTGGAAAACCACAACCAACAATACAATCTTCCAGAAGGTTGGGATCGATACCGGACCGTGCAACAGCAGCAGAAACTGCATGTGCCCCAAGTGTCGCGCCATGCGTGGCGTTAAACGCACCCCGAAATGCTTTCCCAATCGGCGTCCGTGCCGTCGCTACAATCACTGCTTCACGCATACTACAAGCCTCCCAAAATCTTTTCTAAATCAATGGTATGAGCAAGGCAGTCTTCAGACTACACAGCCTCCCGACGCCGCAATTTTGTGAGGACTCAACAAACGTAGTCCCCCTGCCCACTCATAGGTTGCATTAAAACTACCAAGTTTCACGTATTTTTCAATATGCAATTCTTAATTCTAATATGCGGAATTAAACAAAATAAAACCGCCCTGCATCCAAGGCGGCTTCAAACGTCAATTGTCCGTAAGAGAGAGGCTTACCCCCGGTTGATTAGCACGGAAGAGAGCCCCAGCGCCCGTTCCAGCTCTTTCACTCGATCTCTCAGTTTTGGGCCGACTTCATTTCGCATACGCTCATAGCTCAGTATTTCCGGCGTTGCACCACAGCTGATCGCCACAGGCTCTCCAAAATCATGAGACCGAAAACCCGTAGACACCGCGTTTATGTTCTCCGCATAGCGCCTGTCTTCATCCACCATCACAAAACCATGGGATAGCAACTGAGAGTAACCGGAATGCCGGGCGTGTTCCAAATCCTCAACCAAGACGCTCTCATCTCGTGCCCGCACCTTGTCACAGACCCGTGCAAACTCACTATCATTCACGCTTGCCAGATAGGCATGACCCGAAGATGAACCAGCAACAGAAATACGGTGCCCCACCTCCAACCAAATGGCAGGAGCCCCTTGAGGTCGCCATGTTTTGGTGAGCAACATCTTGCTCTCATCCAGCACCGCCAGCAGAGTAAGCGTTCCGGTTTCATCCGCAAGTTGCTGCATCATAGGATTGGCAGTCTCGATAAAGGAGACCGAGGCGCTTGCGATGTTGCCCAGCGCCAGAGCTGCAGGACCAAAACGATAACGATCATGCCGCCGCGCATGGCTCAGGTATCCAAGCTGATGTAGTGTGAAGGTCAAACGAGAGACTGTGGATTTGGGAATACCCGTCCTTATGGAAATTTCCTGATTTCCAAGCCCGTCATCAGAGGCACGAAACGCTCTCAGCACTTGCAGCCCGCGTGCCAGCGTTGTTGCAAATCGCCGGTCTTTCTCTTCACTACCCGTCAACGTCAAAGCCCCATCAACCCCAAGCAGAGTGCCTGCGAAATATCATTCAGTCCCGTTTAAATAGCATAAATGGCGTGGTGCGCGGAACACTACCGATGCGCGCACCACACCTTCTCCAAGGTAAAACGCACTAGACTGCTAAACCTCCAGCCATTCCCGGCGGATGTCCTCACGCCCACGAAACTCTTCTGGCGTGCCGTGGTAGACAATCTCACCATGCCCCATCACATAGACCTGCTGCGCGATCTTCAGCGCAATGGAAAGCTTTTGCTCCACCAGCAAAATGGAAACACCAGCCCGCGCAACCTCGGCAATCAACTCACCAACCTGTGTCACGATCTTAGGCGCTAGTCCTTCCGTGGGTTCATCAATGATGATGAGGTCAGGGTCTCCCATCAGCGTCCGGCAGATGGTAAGCATCTGCTTTTCACCCCCTGAAAGCACGCCAGCAGGTGTATCTGCACGAGATTTGAGATTGGGGAACATCTCCAGCATCTGCTCAATGGTCCACTTACCCGGTCTGCGCATATCCTTGATACCAAGCAACAGATTGTCCCGGACACTCATCATGGGGAACACATCCCGGTTTTCAGGCACATACCCAAGGCCCAACCGTGCAATGGCATGGCTCGGCAACCCGGAAATACGCTCTCCCTTAAACCAGATATCGCCCTTAGGCGCGACCTCGCCCATAATCGCCTTGGCAGTGGTAGACCGCCCGACACCGTTCCTGCCAAGCAGTGCTGTCACACTGCCCTTAGGCACATCCATAGTGACCCCGCGCAGAACATGGCTTTTCCCGTAAAAGGCATGCAAATCCCGGATTTTCAGCATTTCATTTGCAATGGCCCCGTTCATGCTGTCTCCTCCGCAAAGTCCGCTTCATCACCCAGATAAGCTTCTCGCACTCGCGCATCACCGCGAATTTCCTCAGGCGTCCCAGTGGCAATGATCTCCCCGTAGACAAGAACCGAGATCCGATCGGACAAGCCAAACACCACGCCCATGTCATGCTCCACAATCAACAGGGTTTTGCCTTCCGTTGCCATCTCAATCAACTCAATGGCCCTCGCCGTTTCAGAGTGGCTCATGCCTGCTGTTGGTTCATCCAGCAAAATCACATCAGCACCACCAGCAATGGTAATCGCAATTTCCAGCGTGCGTTGGTCTGCATAGGTCAGCAGCACAGCAGGTACATCGGCCTTTTCAATCAACCCAACCTTTTCCAGCACCTCTGCTGTTTTGCGTTGAACCTCCTTCAGGTTGCCAATATTGCGCCAAAAACTGTGCCCATACCCAAGAGACCACAGCACCCCGCACCGCACATTCTCGCGAACTGACATATTGGCAAAGATATTGGAGACCTGAAAACTACGAGATAACCCCAGCCGGTTGATCTCATGTGGTTTAAGACCGGAGATTTGCCGTCCACCCAAAGATATACGGCCTGAGGTTGGAGGGAACAAACCGGAGATAAGATTGAACAGGGTAGACTTGCCCGCCCCATTGGGGCCGATGATTGCATGGCGCTCGCCGCGTTTGATCTCGAGGGATACCCCCTCGATAATCTTGGCTGGTCCAAAGCTTTTGCGCACATCCATCAAGTGTAATGCAGGAGCATTCATTAGCTTACCCCTCCCTGTCTACGCAAAATGTTCAAAAGGCCAACGCCAACAGCGAGCAGAACCCCACCGATTATCCAGGACAACAGCTGATCTGGTGATAAATGTAAACCGAAGGGTTCAAACGCCTCACCAAACCCGTTGGATCGCCGGACAGCAAGCTCAATCAGCGTAATCAACCCGGTAACCATCAACACACCGCAGGTGAGATAAGCGCAAGCTCGCACCATTCCCTTGATTGATAAAGCCTGCTGAAAAGCACCAGCAGCACTGAGCAAAAGCCCTGCCAAACCACCGGGCGCGAACATGATCATACCAATGAACAACAGTCCGAGATAAAGCAGCCATGCCTCAGAGTAATCTGAAAGATTGGACTGCATAAACGTCAGAACCACAGCGCCGAGAATAGGGCCGGCAAAGTACCGCGCACCGCCAATAAACGCCATCAACAACACAAGACCAGAGGGAACAACACTCAGGCTCTCAGGTGTAAAGATCTCATAGTTCACCGCAGACATACCGCCCGCAAGCCCGGCAAAACCACCTGCGGCAATGAACACCAGATAACGCACCTTGTTAGGATTATAGCCAACGAACTGAACCCGTTCTGGGTTGTCTCGCACCGCTTGCGCCATCTTACCCAGTGGCGTACGGGTAAAGGCAAACATCATAGCAGTACCGGCAAACGCCCAGAACGCAATAAACCAGTAGACTTCGCCAAGCGGCCCAAGCGAAAGACCAAAGGCTTCAATACCGTTCATACGGTCGCCAGTGATCCCTTCCTCACCGCCAAACAAGCCGATGAACATAAACCCAGCCGCGGCAATCAGCTCTGCAATACCAAGCGAGATCATAGCAAACGGCACACCTGCCCGCCTGCAAGACGGCCAGCCAATCACAGCCCCTGCCATCGCCCCACCAGCAAACCCAACCAGTGGAAGCGCAAACATGGGAAACGCGGCCCAAACTCCGCCATCATAACTGGCATTCTCGATCCAGTTCATAGCGTGCATGGCTGCGTATCCGCCAAGGCCAAAATAAACAGCATGGCCAAACGAAAGCATCCCCGCCTGCCCTAGCAACATATTGTAGGACAGCGCAAATACCATATTGATTCCAATGGCATTGAACAAAGAGAGCGATGTTCTGGATGGCTCAAACAAAGGGATTGCCAAAAGCAGCAAAGCCATCAGCAACAGCGGCAAAATCCGCGTTGCAAATTTAAACTGAGAACTCGGTGCCAGATCCGGCAACCGAACAATACTGGTATCGGTCAAAACTCACGCTCCCCCATCAGGCCGCGCGGTCGCAGCATCAACATCAACACCAGCAGCATGAATGGCAACATTGGAGCCAGTGATGCGATTGTGATACGTCCAAGGTCTCCGTCCGCACTCAATCCGGCAAACGAGAAAATTTCCGCAAAACTGGCATCAATGGAAATTGCGAAGGTCTGTAAGAAGCCGATCAGCAGACTGGCAATAAATGCCCCTTCCAAACTGCCCATGCCCCCAACAACCACAACCACAAACACAATCGGACCAATGGAAAACGCCATAGACGGTTCGGTCACCAGATAATTGCCGCCGATTACGCCAGCCAGCCCAGCCAGCGCACAGCCAGCAGCAAACACAAGCATGAAGATGCGCGGAACGTTATGCCCCAGATGGGACACCATATGCGGATGCGTAAGTGAAGCCTGAATGATCAACCCGATACGCGTCCGTTTCAAAAGGTACCAAAGTCCAACCAGCATCGCGATGGAAACAGCCAGCATGAAAATCCGGTAGGCCGGGTATTGCGAGCCAAAAAGTTCGAAGAGTGAAAAATTCAACTCCTTCGGAATCTCGTAGGGAACAGCAAATTTACCCCAGATGATCTTCACGAGCTCTTCGACCACATAGGCAAGGCCAAATGTGAAAAGCAACTCGGCCACATGCCCACGTGCGTGGATTCTGCGTAAACCCCACTTTTCAACGCATGCTCCGGCCACTCCAACGCAAATCGGTGCCAAAAACAACGCAAACCAGAACCCGGTGTGCTGTCCAAGCGTAAAAGCAAAGTAGGCTCCAAGCATATAAAAGCTTGCATGAGCCATGTTCAAAACGCCCATCATGCTGAAAATCAACGTCAATCCGCTGGACAGCATAAAGAGCATCAGGCCATAAATGAGCCCGTTCAGCAGTGCAAATACAACCGTCTCCATAACACCCCTCAAGAGAAGAAGGTACGCTCAGGCACAATTGCCCAAGCGCACCAAAGATCAGATGAGTCAATTAGGACGGACGGCGCATCCGGCATGTTGTCGGCATTACAGTCGCAGCCGCCGGAATGGTGATATCTGTCTTGAACCCGAAGCCGGTATTCTCGACATCACGTGCCACACCCTCAGAAAGTGTAGAGATATAAAGCGGTTGCATCAGCTGGTGATCTTCTGCCCGCATGGTTACTTCCCCGTAAGGCGTTTCATAAGTCATGCCTTCCAGCTCACCCGCGATCTTGATGATATCCATCGAACCAACCGCATCGATAGCTTTATCC
Organism: Pseudovibrio sp. Tun.PSC04-5.I4; assembly: GCF_900104145.1. Classification (NCBI taxonomy): domain Bacteria; kingdom Pseudomonadati; phylum Pseudomonadota; class Alphaproteobacteria; order Hyphomicrobiales; family Stappiaceae; genus Pseudovibrio; species Pseudovibrio sp. Tun.PSC04-5.I4. The sequence goes on from NZ_FNLB01000006.1 coordinate 2,083,020, forward strand.
AGCATATTCATGGTCGTGAAAACACGCTCATAATAGTAATCAAGATTATTGGTTTGCTCAAAATCCTCAACCCGCGCCATCTGCTTTTCGGAAGCTTCAATATTTTCATGGAACTCGGTGATCTGTTTCACCAGTCCAACAGCACTTTTGCCCATAGCAGTCGGCGCACCAAGGCCACCGCCATAAAACGTCAGGTATGGAACATTATGACCGGACGCATTGGCCGCCTTCACCAAAAGCGTCATGTCTGTGCCCCAGTTCCCGGTGAGGACAACATCCGCTTTCGCACTCATCATCTTCTGCACATAAGGTGTAAAATCTTTAACCCTACCAATAGGATGAAGCTCTGCACCGACAATTTTCATATCGGGACGTTTCTCCGTAATCATAGACTTAGCAGCAGCAGTAAACGCCCGTCCAAAGGAATAATCCTGCGCCAGAATATACGCAGTCTTGATATCTTTCTGGCCTCGAAGCCAATCAGTCAGACCCGCCATTTTCATGTCTACATTGGCATCAAAACGGAAGTGCCAGTAGTTACATTTTTTGTTGGTCAGAGCCGGATCAACCGCAGCATAGTTTAGGAAAAGGACTTCTTCACCCGGATTACGCTTGTTGTGCTTGGCAATTGCATCCGTCAAAGCATTCGCAACACTCGACCCATTCCCCTGCGCGATGAAACGAACGCCCTGATCAATCGCCTTCTGGAGCTGAACAAGACTCTCCTTGGGATTGATTTTATTATCAAAAGCAAAGACTTCCACCTGCATGCCGCCCATACCACCAGCAGCATTGATTTCCTTGGCAGCATAACGGAAGTGCTTTAATCCAGCATCTCCAGTACTGCCAAATGGACCGGAAAGAGGATCAATATACCCAACCTTCACAGTTTCAGCTTCCGCAGAGAGAAGACTACTAGCAAGCAACAGTGTTGAAATACTAATCTTCGCAAAAATACCTTTAGTCATAATGATTCCTCCCAAAATCAATTTTAGATTATATTTTTATTTACCTCATCAGATGTTCAACACTGGTTATTGTCAAGCAATAAGCAAAATACAATTCCACATAGTGACTTAAGAAGGTTCTCCTTACTTCATCAAATAAAACGCTAGGAGCCAGCTAAACTGTTTTGTGGCTAGGAGAATTCTGTATGCAGATTGCAAAAACACTTGCGTCACAGCAGATCTTGTAACAAACAGCACAACACCAATAGAGAGCTCCCCTACAGAATATCCCAGACAAATCAGTAGAGTTAGGGATAGCCGAATGAACGATTTCAAAATCATTCATGATTTGATGATTGAGGTAGGACCGCTTCTGGAGGCCCTGGAAATATCAGAATACGCTGATGCGAAAACCTGGACAATTCTGGTTGAGGATTTCCTGATCATCCTCGAAAGCGATGAGAACAACGGCCTCCTGCACATCTCAACTATTCTCTCTACACCAGCTGCAAGTACCCGTCAGGATACTTACCTCAAAGCACTGCGCTACTCTGGCAAACAGCAGGGTAAAGACAACTACCGTGTTGGCCTTATTGAGAAAAACGGGGCCCTTGTCCTCGTCAAAACCGAGGACACCAACAATCTAGACAGGAACAAACTCTACACCTCACTGAATGAGTTCCTCTCCGAGGCCAGCAACCTGACGGACATGATCGACACCAACACCGGTCCCCAGATGGCGCTAAGCAACACACCACACGAAATCATTTTGCCAGCCTGATGGGGCAATCCCAATAGGGATAACCTGCAATCATCCTGTAAATTTTTACACAAGTGTTTGCTGCGGCACACCTGTGGCTTTTCCCTATTGCTAGAAGCAGAGGTGAATTTGCCTGAAGCCAGAGCAGGCTGAACCTAGGAGCGGGACGTGCAAAAAATCTTTCATATGATATCACAGAGGAACGACGTCATTCTGGCGTTTCTCTTGATAGCTATCGTGTTTATGATGATCCTGCCGTTGCCAACGATCCTCGTAGACACTTTGATTGCTATCAACCTGAGCCTTGCTGCGATTCTGCTCATGTCAGCGCTCTATTTGAAAGATGTCGTCGCCCTCTCCGCGTTTCCTTCCATCTTGCTGCTGACCACTCTATTTCGCCTTTCACTTTCCATCACCACCACCCGTCTTATCCTGCTGAAAGCCGACGCCGGTGAAATTATCGATACCTTTGGAAACTTCGTGGTTCAAGGCAACCTTGTGGTTGGTATCGTTATCTTCCTCATTCTAACCATCGTGAACTTCCTTGTGATTACAAAGGGTTCCGAACGTGTTGCCGAAGTATCCGCCCGCTTCTCATTGGATGCAATGCCCGGAAAGCAGATGTCCATCGATTCCGATATGCGGGCCGGTCAGATCGAACTAGACGAGGCCAAACGCCGCCGTTCCAAGCTGGAAAAGGAAAGCCAGCTTTATGGGTCCATGGATGGCGCGATGAAATTCGTGAAGGGTGATGCCATCGCGGGCCTCATCATCACCGCCGTAAACATCATCGGCGGTGTCATTATCGGAACGACCCAGCACGGCATGACCGCTTTTGATGCGTTGGATCGGTACACCATCCTGACCATCGGTGACGGTCTGGTTGCTCAGATCCCGGCACTGTTCATCTCCATCACGGCCGGTTTCATGGTGACGCGTGTCGCCACTGAAGAGTCTTCTGATCTTGGTACTGACATTGCCAGGCAGCTAAATTCAGAACCCAAGGCCCTCATGATTGCCTCCGCAATCATGATCGGATTTGCTCTCATCCCCGGTTTTCCCACCGTAATTTTCCTCGTACTGGCTGCTATTTTTGGTTCCATCGGTTTCAATACAATGCGTAAAACCAAAACCCAGCACGAGAGAAAAGGATCACAAGAGCTCTCAGCGTTTGCACCAGCAATTGCGCCCAATGGTCAGGCGCAGATGATGCCTGATGAAGACATGGGCACTGAGGTGGAAGCCGCTCAAGACCTTGCGATCACCATCACGGTCCCACTCATTGTCGATATTTCGTCCTCGGTCAGGTCTACTCTCAACCCCAAGAAGTTGGACCGGGAAGTCGCAAAAGTGCGCAAAGCGCTCTACTTTGACTTGGGCGTCCCCTTCCCCGGTATCAAGCTGCGATTGAACGAAGGCCTACCGGAGGGCGAATACCGTATTCTGGTCAACGAGGTTCCTGTCGCCCGTGGCGCTGCTCGTTCTGGTTACTTCATTGCGCGGGAAACCCCGCCCAACCTCGCGATGTTCAATATCCCTTATGAAGAGGGTGATAGCTTCCTTCCGAACACGCCGTCATTCTGGGTCCAAAACAAACACTTCGATCAAGCCTCCCGCGCTGGCATTCAGACCCTTACGCTCACCGGTATGCTCAGTTTGCATCTCGCACATGTCCTAAAACAACACGCAGCTGAGTTCCTCGGCATTCAGGAATGCATGTTCCTGCTTAAGCACATGGAAGGTGATTTTGATGAACTCGTGCGCGAGGTAAACCGCGCTGTTCCGCTCATCTCACTGGCCGATGTTTTGAAGCGACTGGTGCGCGAAGACATCTCCATTCGCGATATGCGTACAATTCTGCAAGCTGTTGTGGAATGGGGCCAAAAGGAAAAAGATCCTCTAATGCTGACGGAACATATCCGCATGGCGTTGAGCCGCTACATCACCCACAAATACTCGGCGGGTCAGCACATTATCCCGGCCTATCTTATCGATAAAGACATTGAGGATGAGGTGCGCGGAGCCATCCGTCAAACAAGCGGCGCATCCTATCTCGCCTTGTCTCCAGACACACACCGGCAGTTAATTTCAGTTATGCGGAATGCAATTGGAGACAACATCGCCCACAACGGCATCGCTCCAGTTATTTTGGTGCCTATGGATATCCGACGCTTCTTCCGGAAAGTTATTGAGCGCGATTACTCAGATCTCGCTGTTCTCTCATTCCAGGAACTATCTGCAAACGCGAATATTCAGCCTTTGGAAAAAATCAGTTTGCGCGGCAAGGTTGGTACCCTACCAGCCTAACCCCCGAGCCGTCGCAAAGCCTGCCCACTTGCCCGGGCAGTTTCAGGTGGAACCCGAACAACCATAATTAGAAGCCCCAACTTCGGGAATTCGGGTTCCACTTGTATCCTAAAATGTAGGAACAAGGTTGCTGTCTTCAGGATCGATTTCAGCACCATAAACACCTTGGCCAAGTTCGTAGGCATTGTATATGCCGCCCTCAGAGATGCCGGATTGCACCCCATCCTCCAGAACCTTATAGGCGTCCGAGACGAGGTTTGCCGGGTTTGTCCAAACTCCGATCTGGCCAACAATAAACGCTTCAGTGTAAGTGCCTAACGAGGCTAAAACCTTCGCGGCATCCTCCTTGTTAAAAGGGTTACCATCTGGTTTGACCACGGCGAGGTGCACCCCCCTAACCTTGTTATTTTCTCTCACAACAATACCAATGCAAGAACTAAAACCAGTAAACTTGATTTCCCCGTCACCGCTACCAACCTCCCGTTCAGCAATCGCCATAACGTCCGCCGCGGCTTTTAAGCTACCGTCCTCCGGCAGAATGAAATCTGGGACTGGCTCATCATTGCTACTCAGATCATATGCCATAGGCTCCACTTGCTCAGGATCACCGGTTTGCACCGGATCCTGACCACTGGCCTGTACCTGATCTTGACCCGGCTCCAGTACTAATGAGCTGGCTTCCTCAAGGGGCACAGGATTCACACCGAGGCACTTTAAAACCTCACCTATCCACTTATCCTTATCGATACCCATTCTAGCCTCCGAGAGGTTACTCAAGTAATTCTCGAATGTTTCCGTTAAATAGACGTGAAATTCTGACGATAAGACACCGCAATAAGATATTTCTAATATCTGCAACACTAACGTCTCAGAATTCCAGATTAGTTATCTACGCTAGAGAAACCTGTCATTCTAAATACACATATATATCGGAATATCATCGATAGGTAACATCAAGTACCGGGAATAAATCTCGTATTTACTATGATTAACGGGGGTTGTTTCTTACCAATTTCTACAAAATACACATTTAACACCGCACGGACAGTCCGGCAGTGTGGAAGCAGAAACCCCGAGTAACGGGAGTGGCAAGGCGTACAGGCATTGCCTGCGCTAAGTGTTAAATTAAGTCTTCGGCAACAACTGGTCACCTTGCCCAGGCATTTTACTATGAAGCACTCGACCTTATCCTGTAAGACGCGATGGTCAGTTTCCTGAAATGACAGCTAACTACCAAGAGCAGTCATGTCTGTCATGACAGTCAACCATTAAGAGCAGTTAACTGTCACCGCTGAACGCCAAACAGGTTGGTCCCCACCCCTCAGACCATGCGGTCGCGCCTGAGGTTCGCTTCACCGGACCAGCTGTGAAGATACGTTACTCCCTCTCAGCAGCCCTGCCCGGCCCACAACGCCCTGATGGACGGTCCACCAGAGGCCCGTATCGTGAGCACATGTCTGAAGATAAGGCTGTTTTGATGAAGGGGAATAAATTTTCAAGGAATGTACCGAGTAAGACCAACAAAAATAGTCAACTGGAAACATCACATTCAGCTCTTTTCAGGCCTTTTCCGTACGATGGAGAATTACCGCTTAGAGTCCGAATTTAGCATTGCCTCTGCGATTATGTTCTTGTATTGTTCTCATCTATAGAATCACGTAAAAATTGGGAGAAGTATTTGATGATTAACGGGAGTTGTTGCTGTGGGGCTGTTAAATTCCAACTAAAATCTGAACCCTCAATGATTGGAACCTGTCATTGTTCAAGGTGCCGCAAGGCTGGTGCAAGTACGATCGTATTTGTCAAGAAAGAGGACCTCAAGTGGGTTCAAGGTCAGGAACTCGTCCAACTTTTCAAACCGACTTCCCCTTATAAATACGGGAGATGCTTCTGCAAGAATTGTGGCAGTTCACTCGGCGAGATATTATCAGAAGAAGACAGCTTTCCAATTGCTGCAAATACCCTCGACGGAGAAATTACTCTGAAGAACCAGTTTCATGAGTTTGTAGCAGAAAAACCTTCATGGTACGAAATCGGTGACAATGCGAAGCAGTACGACGGGCACCCAGAGACCAGTTGATCTCTATCCAGAGTAATGTTGCCATATCAGCTTAACCCCGCGTTGCTCCTGTCGGAGCCGCGCGAGGCGAGGAATCATTTCGAAATTGACATGAAGAGTTTCGCCGGGGAGAGAGATGCTATGAGATTAAGTTTGAGACAAAAAGCAATCGCCATTTGTGATGAGAAAATCGCAAAAAAAGGCGAAACAGTCGGTCTTTCATTCTATGCGTTTTTCGCCAACAAGAATGACGATCCTGAACTTCTGATGGAAGCTGCCGAATGGTGGATCAAAACGCATGAACTCGACCATTTTGTGAAAGCTGTGAAGATACTCAGTCTGATCAAGTCAGGACTGTAACCGGCGGCACCAAAACCCATTTCTGTCTAAGACACGTTCACTCACCAATAACTATCCCTCACCCTTGCTCTTCTTCTCATGCTCAAGGTCAATCACACCGCGCTCCAAAGGACCGTTGTAAAGTTTGTCTTTGTTCTGATCGATCCAGACCAGGATCTCCGCAACTGCGCTGAAGAGATCCTGCGGAATGAGTTCCTCAATATCCACTTCTGCATAGAGCATTCGGGCAAGCTTGACGTTTGCAAACACAGGAACACCCGCGCCTTCCGCCTCGGCGCGCATTTTCATGGCTGTCAGGTCCAGTCCTTTCGCAACCACCAAAGGCACAGCAACCTCGTCAGGGCGATAGGAAATCGCAACCGCATAGTGGGTCGGGTTCACCACTACAGCACTGGCTTTACGAGTGTTCTCAAGGTTATCGCTCATGAGGATTTCCTGAGACACACGCTTACGTTGGCTTTTGATCTCAGGACTGCCCTCAGACTCTTTGTGTTCCCGCTTCACCTCATCCTTCGTCATCTTAAGGCTCTTGATGTGGGTATGCTTTTGAAACATGAAATCAAGAATTGCGACTCCGACAAACGCCAGAAACGATATGGAGAGGATCAGCTTCATGATCCCACCGCTGATGTTTGCGATGCAAGGAATACCGCAGGCAAGCGAGTTGATATAAGCCCCTATTGAATGCTTCACCACGAAGTAAAGCATCGTACTCAGCAGCACGATCTTAAGCATGGACTTAAGCACCTGCACCACCTGCTTCATGGAGAAGATGCGCTTAAACCCTTCCGCTATGCTGATTTTACTGAGCTTAGGCATGATGCTGTCGACTGCCCACAAAAACCCAAATTGCACAAAATTACCAAAAATTCCGGCAGCAATTGCAACACCAATCAGCGGCACCACAATATCCATAAAAGCCCAAAAAACACCATAAATCCCCTCTCCGCCAGAGGAGGAGAAATCAGGACGCGCAGCCAACCCGGCCATGTCATCCATCAAAGCAACAAGCTTGGAGAAGTTTCGATCCCAAGAAAACCACAGGTAGGAAATAACAGAGAACAACGAGATCGTTGTTGTAACTTCTGTACTCTTCGCCACCTGCCCTTTTTCCCGAGACTCTCGCTCTCGTTTGGGGGTGGGCAGTTCGGTCTTTTCACCTGAGGTCTCACCACTCATGGGCCAATCTCCCCGCGCCTGTCCTGATAGATCTGCTCGCCGTTCTGGAAGACCTCGAATATCTTATCAGTAAACTGCTTCAGTTCAATCTGGTGCGTGGCTGCTTCCGGCAACAGGAACGACAGATAGAACGTGAGCAAAACAACCGCCACGCCACTTTTGATCGGCATTGCCAGAATGAACACCTGAATTTGCGGGTCAAAACGGCTGATAATTGCGAGCGCGAATTCCGCAAGGAACATCAAAATAACCAGAGGCGCAGCCATGATGAACATCAACCGCATAGCGTTGTCGAAAATCGACAGGATCAATTCCGGGAAATCTGGAGAAAGAACGGGAATAAATTTGGTGACCGGAAAGATTACATAGGAGTCGTAAACGAGGTTCAAAATGAAGAAGAACCCGGGCGTCAAAAAGAGATAAAGAATAAATCCGCGAGAGAACAGGTCCCCGATTGGAGAACTCTCATTCCCCAACATCGGATCGATACTGGAGGCTACAGCGGCACCGCGTTGGTTATCAATCAATGTACCAGCGGATTGCACGGCCCACAGTAGGCAGGAAATCACATACCCAATCAGGAAACCAATGGCATATTCTTTGAAAAAGTAAGCCACAAAGGTTGGCCCATCTGGTGAGAAGCCATCAACATACTGCAGATTGACCGGATACAGCGGGATTGCAATGACCATCACCACAACATTGCGGGCCGTTTTGGACATGAGTGTCGTGTTGAACAACTGAGATGTTGCAAACACCGCAAAAATGCGCGGAAACGTCAGCAGCAAAACCAGAAAAGAATCACGATGTGTGCTTGTTATATCCGCAACCAGATCCATAAACGCTACCTGACCAATGTCGGGAAGTCGTCAAACAATGCCTGAGTGAAACCAATCGTTTGCGACCCCAAGTAGCTGGACATAAGGAAGAGCGTAATGGCCACCGCTATCAGTTTGACACCAAACTGAATCGTCTGCTCTTGCATCTGCGTCAGAGCCTGAATCAGCGAAACGGCAAGGCCAACCAACGAGGCAACAATGATCGGCGGCAGTGAGAGCATCATGACCAGCATCATGGCCTCGGAAATGCGAAAGACGGCATCTTCTGGTGACATCATGTGCCTCCTTTCTGTTTCCGGTTAAACGTAAGTCTTGATGAGACCGAGGATCAGACGCGACCAGCCATCCACCGCGACAAACAAGAACAACTTGAATGGCAACGAAATCGTAAGCGGCGACACCATCATCATGCCCATAGCCAGCAAAATATTGGAGACCACAAGGTCAATGGCAAGGAACGGTAAGTACAGCAGGAAGCCAATTTCAAAGGCTTCTCGAAGCTGAGAAACTGTATAGGCTGGCAACAGGATCGCGATGCTGTTTTCGGTCATGAGTTCGGAGATTTCCGCAGGCCAAAGCTGACGCGAAGCCTCCAAAAAGAACGCCTTTTCCTTTGCATCTGCATGTTTGCCAAGGAACTCCTCAAAAGGTCCTTTGGACGCAATAAAGGCCGTTTTCATTTCCTCCACAGTCGTCATGGAAAAATTGCCGTTCTCGACAATCTCAAAGGTCTGGAGGAAAACGGGCAACATGATGTAGCCAGACAAAATAATTGCCAGCGCATTCAGAGCCATATTAGGTGGAATCTGCTGAACACCCATCGCATTGCGCACCAGCAGCAACACAACCGACAGCTTGATGAAGGACGTGGCGACAATAGCCAGAAACGGCATCATCGCAACGACAACAAGCACTAAAATGAGCGAAAACGGATCAGATGTCATCAGCAGTTCTCTGAATGGGCACCCAGAAGCACCTCTTGTTTCAAACTTGGTTTAGGGAGTGATAGCAACGCCTTAAAGACCAGTTCCCTGATCCAGTTTGGCGATGCGGAGAGCAACACGGTTATCGATCTGAACCAGATTGCCCTGTGCAATACGTTGCCCACCGGCACGAACAAACACCGTCAACTCTTCACTGAGTGCAGGCACAGTAATGTTCACAAGAGAGCCAGCAGTCCAACTCTCCAGCTCAGCGAGAGTGATCTCACGCTCATCAATTTCAAATCGGACGGCAATCGGCATCTGAGAGAGATCAACGGAGCTCACCTCCCGTGTCTCAGCAGGCTGTGGTTCATTCACATCACTCATGCTCGCAACTCTTTCAATTCGTTCGCAGCCCCACCCCTGTTCAACCAAAACAAGATGGTGGCGGCTGTGTGGCCCTTCGACCGTAATCGTTTGGCCCAATGGCTCAGTGTCCAGCAAAACCAGATCCCCCGGCTGCAATGCAGCGACATCGGCAGCAGGTAAATGAGCCGAGCACAGACTGAGACAAACACGGGTCGTCAATCGCTCGCGGAGACCTTTCCAAACAGGTTGGGACGTCAACGGCAGGCCATTGAGAAAACTGGAAAGATCTTCGGGTCGCACCCCGATAGAGAGGCAAGCCGCAGCTCCGCCGATCTCACCGTACCTGATGGAAAACCAGCTCAATTCAGCGCGGTCAGCATCTGACATCAAAGCCTCAACTGAATGGAACGGCAACTCCGCGCTGACACGTTGAAAATCCACTGGCAGCTCGTGGCGCAAATGAGAGATTGTTCCCTCGATCAACGCATCGCGAAGCCCCACATCAAGCTGCAAAACATCCGCAAACGAGAGATTAATGTGAAGGTGCGCTTGAAAAGGGTAATCCTCAACAATAAGCAGTGCGGTCGCACCTGTTGGGCTTTTAAGCACGCACCCAAGCTTTGATCCTGCATGAGCCTCACACTGATTGAAGTTCAGCGTATGCGTGCTTTCAATGGTAAGGTCCTGCCCACTGTAACTAACAGCGGCATTCCAGTAATCCAGTGCACTTGTATGGTTTTGATAGCTGGACGTATTCATTGAATGCTGGTTCATAACGATCCGGTGTTCCCCGCAAATATTGCGGAAAGCCCGGAAAGACTGTTTCCACGAGCTTCAACACTCTCGAGTTCTTGCTGGTCCAACCGGTCAAGAATGCGAATTTTCCGATCTGGAAAACGACTTTGCAGTGTCGCAAGCAATCCTTGAGCTGCGGCCTGAATGTCACCGGAGATCGCATCACCAGTAACGCGTTCCAAGACAACGGCCAAACCTGCATGTGTTGTCATCAGCTTCAACCCGCCAAATCCAAACCGATTGGCATCCAGCGTGAGACTAAGAACTCGGCCATCACTTTTGTCTGCCAATGCCTCAGCCCGCATGGTCTGCTCAATCTGGTTTGCTATGGCAGAGAGCGCTTTATCGACACGCGCTTCAACGGAGGAATAACGAGCTGCGCTCAACAAGTCAGAAGGACTGGAAACGGAAATACTACGCGCTTCTACGGGATCGGACGCGGCAAGCAAACGGGCATTACTCAAATCAAGCGGGTTAGGCAATTCGTCAGAAGGTTGTTCCTGTTCTTCACCGAAGGCACCCTTCGACAAAACGGGCAGAGGCTTCCCTTCAGCAGAGCGCATCTTTTCTTGAAACAGATCGATAGTATGCCTGTTTAACCCGTCAGAGAACCGTTCGTCCTGCTGCTTGCCTGGCATCCTACCGTTTTGTCGTGGCTGTTTACCGCGAACACTGTCAAGATTTTGCTGCGGCTCAGGAGGTTGAGAGCCTTGAGAAACCTTCATAATTCAACTTGCCTTCGCCCGGAAAACTGTTCTTCGATCTCCTGTTCTTCCGCGGCCTCAGCTAAGGCTTGCGTCTCCAACAGCAGGTCTTCAGCAACCTTTCCATATTTATCTTTGACGCGAAGTGCTTTTTGATACTCTTGCCGGGCGACCTCGGCATTTTTGAGAGCTTTGTCGTAAACATAAGTGGCACGCTCAGCTGCATCTTCCAGCTTCTTCACAGCGTTTTCCAAAACCTGAGCTTGCTCTTTGACCTTGTCCAGATCGTCAGTTGAGATGACTTTTTTGATGATAGCCTCGTAAAGAGCATCCTGCTTCGCGAGCAAAGCCTCACGTTCTTCAACGGCTTTCTGGCGCTTTTGCTCCATCTGCTGCTTGGCGCGGTTAACCTTCAGCAGCTCCGCGTTCAGCGCCTTTTGCGCCTTTTGCTCCTTCAGCGTTTTAACCAGATGCAGCTTTTTGATCTGATTGATCACGCCAACATACTCTTCAGCTTACCGAGAGCTTCATCGAACCCGTTAAACTCATCAGTACGCTGCTTGAGGAACTCTTTGATCGGCTTATTTTTGGCAATAGCAAGATCGGCTTCAGCGTCAGCACCCTTCTGGTATTCCCCAATCTGAACCAGCAGCTCCACCTCATCATATTTCGCCAGTAACGAATTCACCTTCCCCGCCATTTCCCTATGCTCAGGAGTGGTGACAGCGGGCATCACCCGGCTCTTGGAATTGAGGATATCGATAGCTGGATAATGGTTAGCAGCAGCGAGTTTGCGCGAAAGAACGATATGTCCATCAAGGATCGAGCGGGTCTCATCAGACACCGGCTCGTTCATATCATCACCTTCCATCAACACCGTATAAAACGCTGTGATCGACCCTTTGTCATTCATCCCTGCTCGCTCCATCAGACGCGGCAGAGTGGCAAAGACCGAAGGTGGGAACCCGCGCCGTGTTGGTGGTTCGCCAACGGCAAGACCAATCTCACGCTGAGCCCGGGCAAATCGGGTAACAGAATCCATCAGCAACAAAACACGTTTGCCCTGATCTCGGAAATATTCAGCAATCGACGTGGCAACAAACGCCGCTTTGGACCGTTCCAATGAGCTTTTATCTGAGGTCGCGACAACAACAACGGATTTCGCCATGCCGTCCGGCCCAAGGTCATGCTCAATAAACTCGCGAACCTCTCGGCCACGTTCACCGATCAAAGCCAGAACGGTGACATCAACATCTGCACCCTTCACGAGCATCGCCAACAATGTGGATTTACCACCACCAGCAGAAGCGAAAATGCCCATACGCTGTCCTTCACCAGTGGTCAGCATCCCGTCAATGGCGCGAACACCCATGGGCATTGGTTTATTGATGATCCGCCGCTGCATCGGGTCAGGAGGAGCTTGATTAACCGGATAATGCGCGACAGGTGTAAACTCACGATCCGAGCCATCAATAAAGTTACCCATGCCATCAATCACGCGGCCAAGAAGATCCTCACCGACGGCAACAGTTTGCACATGGCCGGTTGGACGAACTTCCGTATCTGGCCCCACACCATAGAGTTCGCCAATGGGGGAAAGAAGCGCTTCATCATCATGAAAGCCGACCACTTCGGCCTTGAGCCTGCGCCCTGTCGAGCGCGTGTAGAGTTCTGCGATTTCGCCAATCTCAACCTTAGGCACCACAGCATGAACAAGCGTACCAACCACTTTGCGAACACGTCCGATAAGTGGAAAGGGCTGAACCTCAGTACCGGCCTTTACCAGAGACCGCCCGAGCCGCACAAAGCGATCATCGATGTTTTGTTTTCGCTCTTCAACAAGGTCACGAGGTTCGATGATGGAGCTCATAAGCCATCCCCGACGGACTTGGCTGCACTCGGTACAGAGATTGTCCGCCGAAGGATTTCTTCAATTTCCTGCAACCGCACCTGAAGGTTCCCGTCGACGCGACCAACTGGGGCTTCCAGTACGATATTGGTCCCTTCAAGGTCGCCGTCCTCAACGATTTCCAGAAACTCAACCTGCTTAAAGCCATCCGTTATAGATCGAGTCATAGCGACAGTCTGGGAATACATTTCAGGCGCTACATGCAACCGCACGCGCTTCTCAGATCGCAGAGTTTTCAGCATACTGCGTGCCATCAACCGAACATGGTCGGCATCATCATATTCATCCAGCAAACGGCGCAGCATCGTGATGGTCACGGTGACAACATCATGCTCAATCTCACGCAACCGTGCATCTAGCAGGGCTTGCTCTGCCATGAGCCGCTCACATGCCTCGGACTGCGCCTTGCGAACACCGTCCTCATACCCCTGAATTTTCTGTTCCTCATGAACACGCGTCGCATCCTGCAAGATCTCGTCGGCGCGCTTCTGCGCAGTCGCGATAATCTGTTCAGCAGTCTCAACGGCAGAGAACTCAGCAGCTTTGATAATTTGAACACCCGGAGCCAGATTTGCGCCGAGGTCTTTCAGTCTATAAATGCTCGCCATTGTGGCATTCTCCGACGCAAATACTGGACATAGTGATCTTGCTGCTCGCCGTTCATGACACGCAAACGAGTACTCAGACTTTCATTGAGGTCTTTTGAAACCCGCAGGCGAATAAGAGGCTCTAAACCGGGATCAACCGCACACACGAAAGCAAGCAAACCTTCGGCTCCAGCAAGGGTAACAGCCTGTAAAGCTTCGGCTTCCTCACCGTTACATATGCATAAAAATACCTGATCCTCATCACTCTCATATCCAAGGCAGGCATGGAAAAAGGCGACCTCACGGATCGCAATATCAAAGGCGTCTTCACCAAACAGCGCTTCTATACGCTGGCAATGGCTTTTCAACATGAGACCACTGATGGATTTATGGAGACGCGCAATCGCAGTTATGCGCAAAAGAACTCCAAAATCCGCAGCACTTTGTGACACAAGAGTACTGGCAAGACGGGCTTTGCTCTGATCGCTCATCATGGCAAGGGAAGAGCATTTTGGTGTAAGATCCAAAAGCCCAAGTTCCCGTGCCACATGTTTATTCAAGGGCCCGGAAAAATCCTCATGAGCTGAGAACCTGCGCACAACATCAAGTGGTATGCCCATGTCACCAAGATGATCGTCATGAGTAAACCCGAGTGGATTGACCAGACAATGCGCCAATCTGGCCTGCAAAGACCAAACAATACTGTTGTGTGATGCACCTATCATCCTGTGTGCATCCGGCAATTAAGCAAGTTCTTCAGGCAGAATGTCATCTCCGGCACCACCCTTGGCTTTTTTGCCACCGATCTTGAGTTGTTTGAACAAAAGAAAGCCAACGCCAGCAATCAACAACAGCAATACAAAACCGAGCCCGCCGATAATCTGCCAGAAAACCCCGGCATCATTGCGCGCAATACGAAGACCCGGGAACACAGTTTCAAGTTCCTTATCAGAACGAGAGTTTTTGAAGGAAAGCTCCCGCGCTGGAACCAAAGCGACAGACACACTCGCGTATGCAACACCTTCAATCGCATTGCTAACAAGACGCTTGATCTGCGGAATGAGAAACTCGATATCAAATTCTGGACGGTGCTTGATGAAGATCGCAGCCGAGGATGGCTTCACTTCCTCTCCCAAATCAGCTTTTTTAGGCAACACGATGTGAACACGAGCAGCAACAATACCATCAATTTCCGTAATGGTTTCCGCCACTTCCTCACTCAACGCATAGACAAAACGGATACGCTCTTCAAAGGGGGAAGATATAATACCGGATTTCTTGAACACCTGACCCAAAGTATCTCGGGTTCGTTTAGGCAAACCATTAGCATTCAGGATCGTCACTGCCCGCTGGATATCATTGTCATCCACCTGCAACGTGACAACGCCCTCACCAAGACCAAGCTTACTAGCAGAAACACCGTTTTCCAGCAACAAGCTCAACATGGTGTTAGCTTCTTGCTCAGACAGGTTCGTATAAAGATCCGTATTGCAGGCAGCCAGGCCAAGCATCAAACAGCCAATTGTAATAAGACGCCAAATATTCATTTAAACTTACACCGCACTTCTTTAAGGCCCATTCAGGATCAACGCATCAACGCGTCGAGGCCCTGCACGGTTTTGCCGGCAATTTTGGAACTCACATCAACCAGCAGTGAGTAATTCGCGACTTCAATTTGCATATTGATCAACCGGTCCACCTGACCAAGCTCACTACCTGATGACAAATTCATGATGTTTGAACTGCTCTCGGTGAACGCCCCACGCACCTTCGCCAGACCATCAATCAGAAAATTACTGTCAGTCGGATCAACAGACGCAACCTCTCGTGTCGCTGACACGGCAGAACTTGGGTCAACAGGCTTTGCTGCACTCACAGCTTGAGGGCCGCCAACGACAACAGTTCCATCAATGATTTGACCAGAAACCGGCGCAGGTACAGCGCCAGCTGCATTCAAAGCAGATTGGAATTGATCCTCCAACCCAGCCACCTCTCCGGCATCAGGCCCCAAAGAGGGTTTAGAACTTCCCTGAAGAGCCTGCTGCAGCTGCGATGTGAGTGAACTATCAAGTAATGTTGTCATGAGTACCTCTCACCCGAAGCTGTAACGAAATTCAAAACCTAGCTTCCCTATTCATTTTCTCAACGGGAGACCATCGCATTCATCGGGCTTGCAAGCTCATCCTTTGTGGAGAGCGCTTGTGCAGCGATTTCGGCGCAAGGAGTTCCCGCAGCCATCTCACAAACCTCAGTCAAAATCTCACAGGCTGTTTCCAGATCGCCTTTGCGCAACAACGCAAGACCGCGGTAAGTCTGAATAGTATCGGTAGGGGGAGCAGCTTCCAGATGCGCGAGCGCATCATCAACATTCCCACGAACCATAGAAGCAAGGCTCAAGCCTAACGGCCCGGCTTCCTGATCAGGGCGCATGACCTGAAAAGCCTTGAAGATGAATTCTGCATGTTCAGCCAGACCGTAGGAGACAGCAATAAACCCAATCTCAGCCAGCATTTTTACAGTTTTGCTATCAAAATCTTCGGCGTTCATGACACCCTCTTTTCCAAAAGTCAGCGTGCGATCCACCGACAATAACTCGGCAAGCCGCACACTAAATTTCCAAAGCACCCTCAACTCACAAGAGCTCAACAGCCAGGAATTAGCGATTTTCCCAACGAGCTCCCTGATGAGTAGGAACTGGCGGTGGTGTGTCTGCTCGTTCCTGTAAGACCGGCTTCGGCAAGATAACTGGCTTACCTTCAGCCGTTATATTTCCATAAATCGACTGCTCTTCTTCAACAATCACATCGGAATAATCACCGCTGTTCTCTACGGCACTCTCAACTCCAGAATTCACGTAAATCGACTGATTGTTCACAGAGCCAGCTTTTTGGCCCCACGTAGAATTGCTCTCAGATTGATCTAGAGTTCCATATGTCTCATTCAAGCGGGCGCGCCCGGGTTCAGAACGGTTTTCCGAACGAAAATCCAATGAACCATACGCATCCCCGCCTTCAGACACCTGCTGCTGGGTATCTTGCAGAACCTGAGCAACTCCTCGCTGCTCGTTCAAACTAGTATGTGGAACAGGCGTACCTTTAGGAGCACCCTTATTCACCAAGGCATAGGGCTCATCACCGGATACGTGCTTGGAGGCAGAGTGCAAGGCAGCAGTGTTGTTCGCACCTGAGGCCTTAGATTGCCCCACTTCATAACGCGGACCATGCTGAACTTCTGCATAGTCACCATCATTGGAGACACCAAAATCATCCCCGAGGACACTGTATCTCCCGTCGGTGGCATCAAAACCAGCAGACAATGACGAGGAGCTTCCATACAATGCATTAGGAAGCACTACAGCACCCTCACTGTCGACATAACGACCAACTGACTGCGTACCATTGTCACCGGAAACATCATCGTAAGGGCTGATTTCACCCAGAGTTTGAGCAACAAGACCATTCAGCGTAGAACTCAACTGCTTCAGCGCTCCAAACCGAACGTCATGCTCCTGAAATAATGGATTATCTTGGATCTTTTCAAAAGCAGAGTGCAAAACATCCTGTGCCTTAGACTGGTAATTTTCTACACCACCCAATCTTAAACTGAACTCCACTTCGTTCTTTGCCAACGAAGTAAACACACTCCAGTTATCAAGTTTCTTTTCATGAACGTTCAGTGCACTTGAGAACAACTTTCCATGAGTAAGCTTAGCCAGGCTTGCCCTCGAAACTGCGCTATCACTACCCTTGGTCTTTGCCTCATAGATTGCCTCACCATTGCTCTCGGTTGGCGTACCCAGACGCACCTGCGCATTGTCTTTGATAGACTGCTTGCTCGATGCATTTTCGATTTGTGTTATAACTGATGACAAGTGGCTAACGCTTGAAAAGCTAACTCCGGTCATGATTGCCTCCGCAATTTTATCTGCCTTGGATAATTCTATATCCTTGAAAGTCTTGAGGTTTAGAATGCACAGTTCTGGAGGTGAGCAGAGTGCCGTTAGTCACAGAGACTAAATTTTCCTTGCTAAAAATCATCAGATATAAAGTGGTGTCTTACCGCGACTTTACCGTGGAGTTGTCATACTCCGATAACATTGAAGAGGCATATGACAGCGTGTCTAATGCCAATCCTTGATTGTATTACTCCAAGCAAAGATCAACCAGCGCTCAAGCACAACACCGCGGTTGAGCTTCATTGCCTACGAGTTCATGATATATGAAAACTACGTATCGTACGTGCCGCATGTACGTTATTGGTCTGGTAATTGCGATCAAAAGATAAGACTTTGACTTGCTTTTCATTAAGGCCCGCCGCTTTTTGCTGCGTCACGACACCGGCTTCATCAGCATCGGCACCCACATCATTCGGAAGGATTTTATTCTCAGAGCCATCACCGTCCACTTCAGCATCGATTGGGGCAATTTTTACAGCTTTGGTTTTCAGTTTATCCCGCCTATAGGCATCATCCATGACAGCTTCCTCATCAGGAGATACTCCCAAATCCACCTCTCCTTTTTCATCAAGAACCGATCGAGATTGCTGCAAAGCGAGCTCAACTCCCGCAGCATCACTTAAGCTACTGAAACTGGACTCATAAACGGTCTCGTCAACATGATGGGTTTCAGAGCTAACCGCAAAAGTTGGTGATGGGTTTCAGGCGGCGTGATTTTGGTTTGCATCACTCTCGATGCCATTTTTGAAGATGACACCCTGTATTATCTTAGGCAATTGATTTTTGCCTCTCAATTTCTGCCAGCGCTTCTCCGCTGCCTTGATCAGCATGAAGACCATTGGCATTGCAGTATCCCGGGAGAGGCAGTTCTTGGTCTGCCTTGTTCTGTGGCGCACAGTCGCAAAGGTTGATTCAATTGGATTGGTGGTTCTGATATGCCCCCAATGCTCAGCAGGAAAGTCATAAAAAGCCAACAGTTCGATCCTATCCTTGGCAAGGCATTGCGTGGCTTTGGGGTATTTGGCCTCAAATTTCTCTATGAAAAGATCAAAAGCCGTCTCAGCATCTACGCGGTTCTCTGCCATCCAGATATCCTGTAGATCTTTCTTTGCTTTGGCCTGCAAGGATTTAGGCATTTTGCTTAAGACATTCATTGTCTTGTGGACCCAGCAGCGTTGAGCTTTTGTTGTGCTAAAGACTTCCCGCAATGCCGCCCAGAAACCCAGAGCACCATCACCGACAGCCAACTTCGGTTCGATCTGCAAGCCGCGAGCTTTGAGAGCAAGCAGTAGCTCCCGCCAGCTCTGAGTATCTTCCCGGTAGCCATCATCAAAGCCAATCAGCTCTTTCTTGCCTTCCGGTGTTGCCCCGATCAACACCAGAATACAGCGACTTTCCCGTTCTCCCCGGGCTTTCAGATAGATGCCATCTGCCCACATATAAACGTAGTTGCGCGCTGACAGGTCTCTGGTTTTCCACTCTTCCCATAAAGATCGCCAGCTTTTGACAAGGCCGCGGATGACATCCGGTGAAAGGTTGGGGGCATCAACACCCAACAAAGCACTCAAAGCTTGCTGAACATTATTGGTAGAAACCCCACGCAAATAGAGCGCTGGGATCAATTCATCAAGACTGGTTGAACGGCGCAGATAATTAGGTAACAGATTGGAATGGTAATGAATTTTCTCTTCTGCATTCTCATCTCGATCCCGGATCCGAGGTTTGCTGACCGTGACTGGCCCAACGCCAGTCTGGACCTGTCGCTCTGGCAAATGCCCATGCCGAACCACCCGCTGACGGCCATCTGGTAATTTTAAGTCCGAGTAAAGCGAAAGCACGCTCATGACTTCACTCTCAATGGCCGCTCGCAAAAGTTGCTGTGCACCCGAACGCAAAACTTCCGTAAGTGCATCTTGAAATTCCCCTGGCTGCACAAGCGGGATAACACTATCATCTGTCATAGGCGTATCAGCTCCTCTGGAGTCAAAAGCAAGCCTCAATCACTTGCTATGATACGCCGCAATTCACTCCGTCACCAAGATTCACCGTTAGCTCTGGGTTTCAAGCAGAGTACCAGTCGTCTCAACGGGACAATTCGAGCCGAAATTCTCATTGCCTGATCCGGCACAACTGTGGCCACCATTTGAAATACCTGAATTTGAGATAACCGCGTCCTCCGACCCACGAGAACTCAAAGTGAGGCCGGAAAGCCTGAAGTTGTCATCACTCACATATCGTGTTTGCCCACGTGCCAATTGAAACCCCACAGATGACAACAAAAGCGCACTGGAAACACCGAGTTGCGCAACTGGTTCCATATGTGCCCTGCTTGGAAATGGGATAGCCGCACCTTCATTACGCAGATACTTATTCAACCTTTTGAGTGATGAGAACTTCAGCCCCTTTTCGTTACTCTGTTCATCCTCAAACACAAGTTGAGAGATATAGCCTAGAGCCTCGTCAATTTTTGTCTGCCTAACCTGTTGAGCGTCCAGATAAACGTCTTCCGCCGCTTCATTTTTGAGCAATTGGCAAAAGACATCCCAATTGTTCGCCTTCACGGTAGGTTTTTCTGCTTTGTTTTGAAGGAAGAGGCTATGGCGCGTCACTGCGCGGCACAAACCAACGATCTTCCCGCCTAGACCATTGTTGTTCTCGTCCCGAACAGTTGCCTTATAAAGAACCTCACCATTCTCAGCTGTACTTTTGGAAAGGCTAACACGTGCATCTGCTAATTGCTTTCCAGAGAGAGCAACCTCTAGTCTGGTTATAACATTGGTGTAAATTTCATTTTTAGAGAAGAGTATTTCAGTCATCACAGCATCCATCAGACAAAAGACCACCACCAGCTGACTTTTTAAAAAAATCAGACCGCTAGGCATTGTCCATAAAATGAAGATTTTATCGGAAGACTTCCAATAGAAGGCCTAATGAAACTAAAGGCTAATCATAGAAGCCGACTCAAAGACACTGGATCTAGTCAACTCAGGCTCTTCAGCCACCTGTGTTCCCATCTCACGCACGATTTTCAACCACCCTGCGGAAACATCAGCAAAGGCCAGAATAAATTTAGCGAGCTTCTCTGCAGTCCAAGATGTTGCTCGAAGGTCATTGTGCATGACCAGCGCATCATTTTCTATTAGCACAAGACGCATGCCACCAGATTGGAAACTCTGGGTATTGTAAACCAGAACAAGCTCAAGAATACGATCCCGTTGCGTGGGTGTTAATTTGCAGAGCCGAGCCGAAACGCAGATGCGGTCAACATCTGGCACCAGCTTAAAGCTCAACGTAAAGGCATCTAGTTTAACAACACGAACCGTTTGATCCTGTTCATCTTCTATGGCCTCAACATTTAAAAGCGCACAGGCTTCCTTAAGCAAATTCTCTAGCATGGGGGGACTCAGTTTCCTTATTTTCTTGCTAGCAAGTCTGTCAGAAATCGATGAGCGCCAAAGTGTCAAACGATACAGTTTGAATAAGTTACAAACTCAATTAAAACTTTTCTTCCCATAACTTAGGTAACGTCTCAAAAAGAAGCACCACTTCAAACGATTTCACTAGGCACAATAAATGATCAAAAAAAACCCTGAAACAACGCGTATTTCAGGGGAAGTTACTGATGGACCTATCTACGCAGGTTTAGAAAGATGAAAGCTCTCGGCGTAGCTTTTGCGTAATATTTTGCAGCTCAGACTGTTTTCTAACGACACGCGGCGTAATCATAACCAACAGTTCCGTCCGCTTGGATTCATTATTCGTACTGTCTTTAAACAACTCGCCGAACACAGGTATTTTTCGAAGAATTGGAACACCGGATTCCCCCTCTTCCTTGCGCTCCTGAATCAGGCCACCTAGCAAAATAGTGCGCCCAGATTCAACAACGATATCTGAGTTGATGGTTCGGGTAGAAATCGTTGGCGTAAGCGACGGCCCCTCCTTTGTGGAAATTACATTGCTTACTTCCTGTTGAATTTGCAGGAGAACAGAATTGTTGGGCCGAATATTTGGCTCAACCTGCAAAACAATACCCGTATCCTTCACCTCAACTTCGTTGGTGACCGTCACAGTACCACTGTCGCTTGAAGTTTGACTACGCGATGCAAATGGAACCTGATCACCAATAACCAAGCGCGCTTTTCGCCCATCAAGAACGGTAAGGTATGGTGAGGAAATCACTTTAACTTTTGTGATGTTTTGGAGGGCTTTCAGCACAACATCCACACCAACAGTGTTCA
Organism: Pseudovibrio sp. Tun.PSC04-5.I4; assembly: GCF_900104145.1. Lineage (NCBI taxonomy): Bacteria > Pseudomonadati > Pseudomonadota > Alphaproteobacteria > Hyphomicrobiales > Stappiaceae > Pseudovibrio > Pseudovibrio sp. Tun.PSC04-5.I4. Next base: position 2,104,951 of record NZ_FNLB01000006.1, read on the forward strand.
GAGCAATTGCGCCACCTGGACTGGATGGCCTCGTAACACCGCTTGCAACCTGGCCTGTACCACCTGAGAAGATTCCCTTACTCAAATACCATTGTACGCCATAGGACAGACTGTCGTTGATGCTAACTTCCGCGATGGTCGCTTCAATAACCACCTGAGACAGTGGCAAATCCAGAGCCTGAACCACGTCGCGAATATGCTTAAACTCCTGATAAGTGGAGTTCACCAAAAGTGCATTATTCCGCGAATCTGCAACAATACCGATCTGCTTGCCGGCAGGAACTGAACGTGCACCCGTTTCCTTCGCACCTTCAAACAAATTATCAGCTGCATTGAAGCGGTCGTTTATATCGGAGTTATTATCTACGGGCTCCCCATTTGCAGATACTGGAAAACGCCGTGGAGCTCGGCCCGGTTTTCGCTGCTTTGGCTTACGATCCGCTTTAGGCTCTTGTGCACCACCACTACTACCTCCCCCTTGCAAAATCTGTGTCAATTGTCCGGCAATTTCAGATGCCGGAAGATACTTCAACGAGATGATACGCACCTTGGGACTATCTAACAGGTTGTAATCAACCTCTTTCACAATGCGCCGCACACGCAGCAGCATCTCTTTGCTCTGCACAGCAACCAGCAAAGACTGCTGTGCTTCAAGAGGAACAACAGTCAGTGATGCGTTTAACTGGTTTGGGTACAATTGACGAAAAAGTGTCGTGAGCTGCTTTGCCACCTGAGAAGCAGAGCTTTGTTGCAAGCGTAAAACCGACACAACTGTTTTGTCGTTGTTTCGATTGTAAAGACTATTCACCAGCTCTTCAGCGGCGACAATATCCTCAGGTCGTGCCCGAACTGCAACCTTATTAGTACCCTCAACCGCAATAGCAGAAGCACCAGCAGGCAAAATTGCCTGCAACACCCCAGCAGCATCATCCGCAGAAGCAGAACGAACCGGCAAAATACGCAGTTTCAAATCCCCAGCAGAACCAACTCCAGAGAATTGCTCAATCGCCTGAATCGTTTCAGGCCTTCCAATATGGAATATTTGATCAATAAGTTTTAAAATGTAACCATTTCGCCCAAGTAAAACACGAACAAGCGAAAGCATCTGATCTTTTGCGATTGGTTTTTCAGTCTGGAATGTAACCGTTCCCTGTAGAGGTTCGTCAATGACGTAATTGACCTGCAGTATTCCGCCCAAAGTTTGACGAGTGAAATAGTCGAGCGCCTCACCGCGAAAATTCAAATTCACCACATCAGACGTAGTCTTGGCATCCTGAGAGCGGGCAGTGCGCAGTTCCTGTGTATTGCTCGTGTTTAACGCAGCATCGGCCAGCAAAACTTTCGCTTCTTCATCATTGAAGTAAAACGCTGTACCGGGCCGTCCTTCCTGTGAATTTCCGCGATTGACCCAGCGACTATCAATCGCCTGTCCCGGTAGTCCACGAGATGTCGTCGCCAACCGAGCATTTCCGGAAAGCGTAGGAACAAGTTCACGTTGGTTTTCTTCCGAAAAGAAATACCGCAACTGCTCGGAAAGACCCGCTTGGTTAGCAGGCGCTTCCCATTCCAGATTTGGATGTTGAGTTGCAGTACATCCCAACAAACCAAAAAAGACTGCAAACGAACATACTGTCTTGCGCAGTATTGAACTAAGTCCAGCACCTATCATTTCAACCCTATGTGTTCAGCACAACTACCCACCACGACCTCTGAGGTTAAATAAGCCCAGATCCTTCGTAGGTGTGCTGCTCGAACTAATTCAATTTTTTATACGCGGCCATTATCAAGCAGCAATTGCACACGCCCACCGGTTCCAAGTACAGACTGTCCGCCCAATGCTTCGTTCGCGAGTTCCAACGAACCAGAGATGGTTTCCCTGATAAAGTTCACGACCTGCAGCGCATACTCGGCTTCAACAAGGTTCATAAGGCTTATTTCATCCTTTACGCCCTCTTCTGCCAAAATGCGCACGTCCTCGCGCAACTCCTCAATAACTATCTGGCGTTGATCAAACTCCGGTTTAACCGCCCGGAGCTCACTTGCAGCTTTATCAATCACCTCCTCAAGAGAGGAGATGACTTGATCGTCCGATAAGCTCATTTTTTTTGAACCCATCAAATCATTGAGAGCAGTCCGCAATACTGTTTGAACAGCTCCGCTTTCCGCTAAATTGTCCTCGGCTGTATCAAGCTGGTCCAAAGTACCGGCAAGAGCCGTTTCCACATCGCCAATTTGGATATTTAGCTGTGCCATCTCGTCGGTCAACCGCGTCACTTCTGTAGGATCAGGTCCCAACTCACTATCAGCGTCTTCAGGGTCCAATGGAGTGGTATTTGGAAGAGCTGCCAACTCGGCCTGTTTGGAGGATAACGTTTGGTTGAGTTCACTGAGTTGATCTTCCTGGGTCTTTTGCTGTGTTTCCAACCCTACAATCTCCGCAGCAATTTCATCTTGCTTTGCGAGTGAAATCAAAAGTGCCGTACGTACGGATCGAACCTTCTCAGAATCTCCAATAAGGTTTTGTTCTTTCAATGCAGATTGAATCTCTTCAAACTTTGCAACGACCTGACTAACCAGAACTTCAAGATTTGTCGTATCTGGTGGCGGTTGCAATCCAAAAGCAGCCGAAACTCCAACTGACAACAACTGACTGGCCGCTGGTACAGTTTCAACACGTTTTGCCGTAGCAGACGATCCCAGTTGTACACTTGGTTCGATAGCATCAGCTGTAGACGGGGAACTAATAGGCGGTATTGCGACCATCACAGGAATCCTTAATTCGTATCCCCTCATTTGTCGCAGATATGCCCTAGGTTATGTTGTGCCTTAAAACACAACGTAAGTTCTGCTAAGGTACTCATTCTTCTCAAAAATGGTAGCAGGCTCAATAATCACAACGAAAAAAAATTAAATAATATCTAACTAGTTGGAAAATAAAGAAAATACTAAAATACCCCATTTATTTTCACCCACTAAAACAAAGACACACTCACATCAAAAAGAAAAAATTTATTCAGAAATAATCACTTCATCTCAAGAAGAAACGCACGACCCCCAATCCGCTTAGGTTTGGTCTTCATTAGAAGAAGATCGAAGTACGCGGCGAAGCGCCAAAAGCACTCCATCCGTCAACATCGAAAAAGCCTGCGCATATCCAGGCCTACGTTTCTGTGCGCTCAAATAGGGCAGACGAAGGTACAACCGCTCCAACATATGAGAACGAGCTTCAATTTGAGAAATTAGGAATTGCAAATCCTGAAAATTCACCGAGGCTGGCATAAGCTCTTGCAAGGAAAAGCCATATGTGAGCGGCTGAGCGTTATATGTATACCACTGAGAGAGATCGTATTGCCGACTATAACTCAAGTACAGATGGTTAACCTCCCGCAAACTATGAATGATCTGTTTTACATTTTGCGAATGAGCAGCAAGTGACTTTTGTGAAACAGGCCTATGCCGCGCTAAATCCCCCCCATATTGGAGGGAAATCTGTCGAGCGAGCGACAGCATCTCTCGCTTTGAAGGACTTGCCGCATTATCCCGGTTAGGACGCGATACACGGGAGCCATTCATAGAAATTTCGGAATATTCAAGTCTGCGGAGAGGAGTGAAATCTAAGGACGTTGACTGCGTACCAATAGAACCCAATGAGGATATTGGTACTCCAACCCCTTTTTCCTCTTCCTGAGCACCGTTATAAGCACGATGAAGATAACCGCTGACCTCGATCATCAATGCTAGTCACCAACAACGGAAGAGTTTTTTTGAACTTCAATGGCATAAGTTAAGCGCTTTGCGAAATCTTCCAAAGCAGGCCCATTATGAGTTTCCATCAAACGATTAAACTCATTCAGTTCCACATCCGCCTCTAATACATTTTTAGACCACAAAAAATGCTCTGCAAGTCGCAACCGAACGGCAGGGTTCTCGGGCGCTAAGGTTTTTGCACGTTGCAGCACCCTCTCAACCCAGATCCCTCCTTGTGGCCATTTAGCGTGACTTAAAGCCAGCCCCAGCCAATACTCAGCATTCTCATTGTTGAGCAAACACAGAGCTTGAAACTGCCTTTCGGCGAGAGATCTCCGATTAAGGTGCAGCGTCTGGTAAGCAAACTGATAAAGTACTTTCTCGAGCTGAGCATCAACACGAACAATATTCGCCAGACCCTCACCATTCTTAATTGCTGCCATCAATGCATTTGCATCAACAGAACCTCCGCCCAGAGACTGAAAGACAACGTTCAGGTCATTATGTTCGCTTTGCTGTATGCTAAGCAGCTTATCATTCTCAGCCTGTTTTAGTCTGGAGGCAGCGTCCTGCATTGCACGTTTCCGATCGCAGCGAATTTATTTTGTTAATGTATGCAGTCCACTTAACTCAAGCAGCGACAAGACCATCGAGAAGCTTTTTGGCAGATTGCAACATCTCCGCATCCTTACGATCTTTTGCAAGTTTAAGAACGTCAGTCAAATCCTCTTTTGCTTCATCAAAATGCCCTAGAGCAAGACAAGCAACGCCGGAAAAATAGTAGGGCCGCGGACTTGTCGGATCCATTATCATAGCAACAGATGCAGCCTGAATAGCCAATGAGTATCGTTGCAATTGAACCGCACAGTTTGCCAGACCAAGTTGGACATCAACATTCGTTGGTTCAAGCAGCACAAGGCCTGTATAGATCTCAAAAGCTTTCTCAACGCGCCCGGCATCCATCAGCCCTTTGGCCATCACCAATCCGGGTTTAATATCATCTTTTGAGAGCCCGAGACTTCGACCAATTGCCCCCATAGCAATAGCCTTGATATCTTCTTCAGGATTGTCACCCAACGCTGGAACACGTTCAGTCATAACTCTTCCTTTTGATGATTTTCTTATATGTATGTTAAGGTCGCAATGGATTTATCAGAGCTGAAAAACCATAGCTCCGTCAATTTCATCTGCAAGTGACCGCTGATCAGCGCCCCAAATACTTGCCTGCGGAAAGCCGCTCTCTGATTGCCCAAGCAGCGGCTGATATAACGTCAGGGCGGAAAGCAGGTCCTCTATCAAACCAACCAGCTTATCCTGCTCAGTATACCCTCTAAAACGTACTGATAATTGCAAGTGATCAAACCCATCATCTCCAGAAGTCAACATTGCCAAAACATCGAAACGAGACAAACAAGCCAAATTTGCGTGAAGGACGCTTTCAATCTGCTGCTGGCGAACAGGCATGCTTTCACTAAAAACTCCAATGTCTACACTGACCTCAACACCAGCACCGTCCAACGCATTGGCAAAGGTAAGCAACGCACCATCGACACTCATTGTTGTCGTATTCTGCGCTGACATCTGCGGAGCACCCAAACCAAGCTTTCGCCAAAGCTTTTCGATGCACCCGAAATAATCGCTCGTAAACACAGCACTACCTTTCGGAAAACAGGCTAGGAATTCACTCAGAGACCGATAATAGGTAACAGGTGCATGCAGAGGGTGAGCGCACGCACCTGTTTTTTCGGTTAGCTGCGAGTAATTGCAGCTGCCCTTTCGTTTTCAATTTCGCGAGATTCCTTCAGGAACTGAATGATCGCGCGAATGATGTCATCAAGCGCTTTCTGGACAGATTCTGCTTGGTCATTTTCTTTACGAACTTCCTCAGCCCCAGCCGCCAGTTCTTGAGATATAGCCTCATCTTCTTTTGCATTCGCCTGAGTGAAGGCACTTGCACTTTGAGACCCTGTCGAACCCAGTGTATTCACGACACCACCGATCGTCGCTATTGACTGTGCGCGCGAACCCGAAGCACCTGCAACAGCATCAAAGCCCTTCGCGGTTTGACGAAGATTTGCGGCTTGATCCGCGATCCGCACCTTCGCTGCTGCCTGATTAGACCCCGTCAAACTATTCGCTTGGGTTTCAAGTTTGGCGGCCTGCGCGTTATTACTCGCGGAATTTTTCGCTGCACCAAGGCCTTTAGAAGCGCTCCCGATTGCAACCGCAGACATGATAATTGCAACAACAGAAGTCACGACAGCTATAACGATACTAACGATCGCACCTGTGCGTGTTTCATCCGCCGCATCCCGGCTCTTACCTGCCTGAGCGTGCATGCTTGTTTTAACAACTTCACGCGCAAGTAAACGCGTATCCAGCTCATTCAAACGCTGGTTAACAGCCGATTTATAAAGTGCTTGTGCAATCAAGCGCGACAAAGAACTAGTAGAGTCGATACTATCCAAACTTCCAATAGCTTTGGTTGCAGCTTCAAGACGATTGAGAACCTCATCCGTCGTTGACTGATCGTAATCAGCACTCCCGGAAAACTGCGGCAAAGACACAAATGAAAGGAATGTCCCATGATGCTCGGGGGGGAGTGTCGCAAGACGAGCTTCAACACTCGTCTGAAAGGAAATCGCACGCTCCTCTGAAACCGCAAGTGAGCCATTTGCCTGAAAGAAACTCGGTGGCAGATAATCACGGTTTAAGGTCGTTCCAGCAGCTGTAATCATAAAAATCTCCTCAATTATCCTGCAAACTTCGTTCTACCAACGGTATCTGCACGCTCATTCATTGCACTTACAGTTCCATCTAGAGCATCATTAAATTGCTCTCCCGCCTGCGTAAGAATTGCCAACAGTTGATCAATAATCTGACTGATCAGCTGGATAAATGCGTCAAGATCGGAGGCATCGGCCTGCAGCTCCTTCGAATCTGCTACATTCTGGCTTGCAGAATAAGAAACTGCACCAGCAGCAATATTTCCTGCACTACTACCAATTTGGATCACCGCAGAAGTAATTGAGGTAATTGCTTGAATTATTGCCCCGATACTACTTGCTTGACCTCCGGGAATAAAAATGGATGCACCCGCCATTACAATACCAACAACGGCTCCAACGACTTTCATCGCGATATCAACCTTGGAAATCGTTTCTTCATCGGCTCCAGCTGCAACTGCAACATGACCTGCAATGCTCCTGCCTGTTGCAGCCTGCACCGTGGCGTCAATAGCCATTGCAAGCTGCACCACCCCGGCTGCTATCATAAATGCGCCAACCGCTTGGAACCCGGGAATAGCTGTAAGGATCGCTCCGGCGACAAGGGAAATAACTGCAGCAATCCACTGAAATGCCAAGGAAATTTTCTGCCAGATACTCAGCCCTTCTTGTTTCTTCTGGGCTTCTTCCTGCTTCTTGATAGCTTCATCCAATTTGGCTGTTTTTTCTTTAAAAACAGCACTTTGCTTAGTGGTCTCAAGCGTAACCTTGTTCTTTTCAAGCTTTTCTTGACTAGATTGCATTTTATCCAGAACGGAAGCAATCAGAACTTCAATATCTTGAAAGCCTGCAGTTGCCAATGGAACTCCCCCAGTTGCTGAGGGAGTACCAGGACCAACATCAAGAAGACTATTGGACAGGCGCGTTATATGCTGCGCAAACGCAATTGTTGCTATCATCGGCGTCCCACCGATAGCAGCTAACGTACCCAGACCAACTTTACTGGCAACCCCTGCTCCGCCGACATTTCCAAGCAACTCTGCATTCGTATCGAAGACATCACCCAGACTGTTACTATTCAGGCCGAGGCCAAGACCCTTAGGAAGCTCCATAATAATCTCCAACTTTAAAGTTTTACAATTTAAGTTTCTGAATTAAACTAACTGCTTACGCGCACTTTTCATCATGTTCTGCGCGTATTTGCGATCATCATAATTTTTGACTGGATTAGTAAACATCCGCAGAGCGGCCTCAAATGCATCACCCGCCTCATGGTATTCTTTTGCAGCCATCAAGCATTCACCAAGGCGCAAATATCCTTGAGGGTTGGTCGCATCCATACTAATAAAGTAGAGATAGAGCTTCACTGCCATCCGCACATCGCCTTGAACCTGATAGGTCATAGCTAGACCATAGGTAAAATGCTCTTCCATCGGGGCGATCTGCACCAACATGATAAAAAGAGCCTTGGCCTTCTCAATCTGCCCAACAGATATATTGCGACGGGCCATTTCATAAACGGCAGCCAACTCATCCTTGGAAAGATCCAGCATCTCAGAGATAGAAACGCCCTGTTTCATCAATTGATAAAATTTCTCATCTTTGAACCCGAGCGCGTCGACCTGCTCCATAAGAGGTCCAGCAATCTCTTTTATGGTTTCCACAAAGAGTTCAGGTGACGGTGCGGACATATCCAGAAGTGACATGAGGCTCTTTCTTTATTTCAAGCTATACCAGCATTGAAATAGCATTAGCCCATGCTCACAAATGCCTCTGTGCTAAACAGAACACTCCAGAATGCAATATACACAAAATCAATCCAGATACGGACAACCACATCTGAAGCATAGTCACCATCGCGCGCCGACGACGGCGTAAGTCATTACAATAACATGCTATTTCATTATGAGGATGACTGGATTATATATTAGCAATTTAAGAGGAAAGGCGTTCTCGTCTGTTACCCAAGTATATATCAATCGCATCCTTGGCCTTATCAGCATCATGAATTGTGTAAAGACACCGTGCTCGAATATAATGGCGCATCGACTGCTCATCTGTACGCACATATTTGCCAAACTGCTCTAATGGATCCAGTGCATCCAACTCCCGCAGACTTTCAAGAGCAAGATCAAAACGATTCAACAAAAACAGCAAGGTCGTACGCGCCAACAAGGTCTCTTTTGAACAATCACCCAAGATGAGCATCGCCTGCACCATAGTGAGGGCCTCACTATACTTACAGTTCTGCGTCATTATATAGACGCTTAGCAGCAAGAAATCTCGTCGGCGTGGCGTAACATCAGTCATACTGCATCTACCCCTGTAGCAACATTGCAAGAGCTGACTGCAAGTCTTCATCCAAGATAACGTCACCCATCAAAAGTGAAGCAATATCCTTTAAAATACGCCGTTTTTCACCTTGCTCGCGAGCTGCAGCCGCTGCAAACATGCGTTGAATTTCCTTCCGCAACTCACTCAACTCAGATGGAAGAAGGATGTCGGTGTGGGAAAGGTTCGGCTGCAAAAGCGATGGAAGCCGCTCATCCAATGTAGGGCGGTGCAAGATTTCGTTGAGTGGACGCACCTCCGGAAGAAAGACAGGCGCAAGTTTTTTACCTTCCGGCAGCTGTACATGATCTTCAACCTTCCAGCTGGAGACCTCATCAACACCAATCGTAATTGACGCTACACGCATCCGATATGTCTTCCTATCCAAAACAAAGCAGCCCCAGCATTATTTCGCTGGAGCTACACCTCGTAATTCAGCCAAATTAGTTAAAGCCACGAGCAATCTGAATATTCAGATCAAAGCCACGTCGAACCGTACCTGTGGCCTGCTCAAAGGCTCGGTTTTGTTCACGATTATCCTGGTTGATATCATTCGTCAGCAATTGCGGATTCAGCAAAGTAACGGCATCACTGAGCTGCGTCGAAAACCTCTCCCATTGAGTTCGGCTAAACTCATTCAAATTGCCATTTCCATTATTGAGCATGTCATGGCTTGGTCGCGTCGCATTAAAATCAGTTTCCACTGGATGCGGCGCACCAGAAGCCACGTCCTCAAACATAAAAAAGACGGACTTCGTGAATTGGCTTGCAGACCCCAAATTGACTGCTAGGCTGTGCTTTTCCTTTTCAGCATCCTTACCAGTCTGAGTAAAACTCTTAAGCGTTTCGTTGACCAGACGCTGCATCTCGGAATAGGCTTGGCTCAGCTGGTTCAATTGTGTCAGCTGCTCAGTTCGCATAGTAATAACGGCCTGCAATTTCAAGCTGTTCTGATTTTGGATAAGAGCGACCAACGTTGGCACATCCAAGCGCGACACAATACTGTTTCCATTGCTATCCGTACCGGCGATACCCTGCAGCTGCAGCATTTGCAGCTCGGCCTCCTTGATAGATAAAATCCGCTGCTCTTGCTCTATAAAGACCCTGTAACCTTTGTTGATGGATACATTCCCATCCGAGCTTACAAAATTTCGAGCACTACCGGCGGGACTTGTTGAACTTGGTGTGGGCACATCAAAAAATGAGTGCGCGCGCTCAAACCGCTTGATGACCTCTTGCAATTGCGTCGCTAGACCAGAGCGAGAAAACACAGCTGTGGTGGAAATATTCGCCTTAAATAACTCCAGCTGCTCGATATAGACCTGTTTATCACTGTTGAATGTTTGGCGATCAGAACTGGATGTTTTGTTGTTCAAAGGCTTGTTGTTGATTTTTGCAATTTCCGCATCGATTAGTCCAGTGATCACAGTCCTGCTATCAGACAAAGATGTCGTGGCATTTGGCAATAAGTCCAGAAGCGGGGCAACCTTAGATCTAAAAATGTCAGAGGCAGCAAGACGTTCTTGTTCACTCGTTGATAGCTGAGCAATAGTCGACTGTGTCAGGTTGTTGACGACGATGATGTCACGCTTGTCATCAGACCGAATAATACCAATTTCATCGGAACCAGACCCAATCTTGGTGTTTCCGTTACGAATGTCTTCCTCAGAAAAATTGTCGCGAAAATACCGGAGCTGAACGGATGGGTGCCAGGAAAGAAACTGCTGTGGCGTGGGGTTACTAAAGTTATTTGGCAAATCCTCATCTGCCACAGTCGTAGCAGGATCGACCAGAACCCTCGCAACAAAAGCATTGTAACGAGTTGGATCACTTGAATAAGCCTGCGTTCCCGGAATAGAAAGCAATGGGTTCTCAAAATCTGGATCAACAGCAGGCAGATTGGACAAAAAACTGCCCCATATGCTGGTTTGAGAATCTGCAGGATTCGGAGCTTCAGCCTGCGCAGAGGCAACATTCACCTCAGAAGGACTTTGGGCTTGAGGCGCCTCACCTTCGCCATCAGGCTCTACAGGAGGCTGAATTGGGGCATTTGATGCGGATGGACCTACACTGCTTACCATGTATTAATCTCCATATTTTAGAGGATAAGGCGAGTACGACCCGCATTTCTTTGAGGCTTCGCTACAGATGATTGAGCGGCCTCCTGTTCATTCTTTTGAGCATTTAGGAGGAGAGTGTAGTGAGCAGCAATCGCATCATAACTTTGAATAAAATCAACGAAATTCCTGGATGAGATCAGCCGGGCAATTAGCTTAAGCGCGTGTGGATCATTTTGAACCACAGAAAATTCCAAAAGCTCTTTTATATTTATCGCGATTTGTTGTGAAACCAACTCCCAGTCGGCAGCCGTAATCTTCTCTTCATTACTCTCACACAGGGAAATAGCCACATCCAAATAGATAGACAAAGCATTCGCCTCACCAGGAGCACCAGTAAATTCTGGAAGTAAATCAACTAGATCTGACTCAGTCCTCATCACACAACCACTACTAAAAACCAATAATTGGCGATAATAAGCCACGGATTTTCGGGCAGCGCTGTATTGCTCGGCACACCGACACAAGCTCAGTTCAATCACATCTTACAAATTAGCTAAAAGGCGCACTCAGACTTGTGTCGCCCGGCACAATTACCCCCCACAAAAGCAGTATGAGTAAGTCATATACTGAATCATATTATCACGGGGGTGAACTCTTATGAGCTTAGAAGTTTTAAGGTCAACAATTGCCACTCACAATGCCGAGTCTCCAGTTGGCGCCCCCTTGATAGCGGAGGCAATGGGCCAACGCAGAAATGAACGCGTCATGCAGCTCAGCAATCCGTCAAAGTTGACCGATGCAGCAGAAGAATTGGGCCAAGCCCTTTCCTCCCGCCTAGATAAGCGCTCGCTGGAAGTAAGATCTGTCCGTCAGGGACAAGGAACAAACATAGAAGCAATCACCCGGATTGCAGAATTTTATGACAAGCTCCCAGATTTACCCTCCAAGGACAAGCTTCAAGGCATGGTAAATCTGTTACAGGACTTCCAGAACAAGCAAAGCACAGGAGGTCGAACGGGTGGACAAATTACACCTCAAGATGTGTTCGGATTTTTGCAGCAATTTGATGGAGACGTAACTCATCAATATGCCGCTTTACAGATTGCTATCGAGCACTTCGAAACCACAGGTGCTGACGACGCTCTGCTCCATGCCCTGTTAAATGCGCGTAAAACAATGGAAAGCGGAGATCTCGGTAAGGATGTCAGAGCAGGATTGGCAGTTGCGAAACTCGCGCATGACAACGCAGACGACATTAGCTCCGACCCTGCAACCGTGCGCAAGAACTACCGTGAAATGTTGCGGAATGAACCAAACTTCGGGATAATCTTCGACAGATTCCGAAAACTCATTTCCAGACACAGACAGTTACAACAGCACACCTCACAAAGCGTTTCAAAAGAAGTATCGGAAACCCCGCTCAGCTCGTTTGATGATGTGGTCAATCTGTTTACAGAAGCTGCGAGACAAGGGTTGGAACAAGCTGACACTCAAGATGAACCAGCCCACCTTGAGGCTGTGCTGACGGAACTTGGGAAACTGAAAAGTCTTCGAACCGTATTTGAAGGTGTGCACGTTGCAACAAAATTGACCGGACGAAGTTCTCAGGGATTTAGCAGCATTGCGGTAGACGTCGGACTGGAACAGATGGCCAGTGACCTCTTCCATTATCTTGGTAAATCTGTAGCCGCCCCTGCAGACGCGCAAGGTCTGGTGGCCCCATTTGCACCAGCTGGCCTCGCAGCATCCCTAAGCTATACAAACAACTTACTGGCGTTGCATCGTGATGTACCTGAGACAATCATTACCAATGACAACATCAGAGTACAGCAATTCAACACGTTGCTGGGCCTTTCTGAGCAGCTGACGATATTAGAGGAAGAGCAATATCAAACAGCCGCAGAAAACCCAGCAGCTATGGATAACGCTCCTCCGGCCCCCAGCCATTGAAATGTTTCCTCTGCCGTTAATTTCTAACGAGTTAGGGGCTGACTAAGAAATTACCCAAACACGTAGGGAGTTTTGAATGCAATTTTCGAACGCGGTTCAGTCAAATCTGGAAGCATTTGCCAGCAACATGAAAATGCCATTCACACCACAGCAAGATGGAAGTTTATCGTTTTTACTTTCAGAGTCTGGAGAACTCACCTTCACACCTGTTAATCAAGGCCACTCATTGGTTGTGAGTCTTGGACGCGCTGCAACGAGCCATTCAATGAACCGAAATGAAGCCTTTCTTCGAAAAGCAGGCTTTCGACCCGAGCTTGGAAACAATCTACATGCTGCTCGATCCAAAGATGGAATGGCGCACCTGGCTGTTTCTTACAACGCAGTACAACTTAGCCCTGCATTACTGGAACAGACAGTGGATTTTCTAATCGCAGAGATGGATAAATTGTGATCATGCAACTTCAACAAGTGAACGTAAATTCGTGTTTCAAACCAAAAATGACTCAAAGCTGTTCACATTACCCAGGGAAATCGTGACTTTTTCGCACCTAAAATCAAATTCTCGACGGATATAGGGGTTTTCCATTAAAATATAAGTTAGATCGCGGCAGCAAGACTTGACTCGATCATTGGCTGTATTAGTTATAGATTAAAGGAAGATCCAAAGTTTAACAAACTTGAAATAAGAATGAAAAACAGTGAGAAGAATATTGGTAGAGTATAATAGTAAAAAAATGAAGTATGTTTGCTCTACTGAGAACAATATATCTTCTTTTTCTAAATTAGCTGTACTTCAATAATAAAGAGGATACGGTAGTTTTCCATGGAAAAGGCAGTATTTGATGCAAGCCTAGGTAGAGGTGCATCTAAGTTCTTTAATACTGAGGCCTCCTGCTCTAGTGAATCCAGTTGGAAAGAGAATGCAGCTTTATTTCAAGAGCTGAACGATGAACTCTGTGCAACACTGGAACAGTCGGCAATACGTCAGACATGCTCAAATGGTGAAAATATTTACCTTCAAGAAGATGAAGCTGAATATTTATACATCATCGAGAGCGGGCATGTTCGGCTGAGTCACCTGCGTGAAGACGGGTCAACCTTCTTGTACGCGATCATCACTGCAGGTCAGAGTTTTGGGGAGCTTGGGGTATTTCAACGTTCTGTGCATGCTGATACAGCTTGTGCGCTTGGAAAAGTGATTGTTCATAAAATTCGCCGCTCTGCGTTCCACGTCATCAGTGAGCAAAGCGCTGAAATCTGTCGTGCTTTGGCTGTTGTCGTCGCAAAGCATTATCGGTCTTATATCGAATCTACGCGGTGTTTGTCTTTGCCGAGCCTGTCCGCACGCCTTGCGCATGCACTGCTTAGCCTGTTGGAATCCATTGGCACACCTGCCGGGAATGACCCAACCGACAAATCCGTTATCTCCGGCGCAATTGTCACACAAAGCGATTTGGGCGCTATGGCACGCGGAACACGAAGTAATATCAACCGCCGCTTGAAGGAATGGGAGCGTGCTGGGATCATTAAAATACAAGATCGATCTATCACTGTGCTGAATAGAACAATGTTGGAACGCAGTTTGTTAAATAATGAATCAAACTTTTGAGATGCAAACCTGCACCTAAACAAAGGACCAAGGCGTGGAAGAAGAAAAGACCAACTCCGAGCTCTATGTAACAGATCTTGAGGAAGCCTTAAAAAGCGCTAAAGGTCAAGAACACGTAGATCTGCTCAACAAAAAGTTGGAGAAACTTTCATCTTGGGCGCAGGAACAATCCAAGCAACCTCAAACGGAAAGTAATTTCCAGCGCATTCAAACAGTGATGAGCGGCATCACTGCTGCAAAGGACGTTCTGCACAAATTCCCAGTAACCCATTAAAGCCGCACGACACACCAGGAGAATATCATGACGACATTTATTGATGGTGTCCAAGGCACGATTTCATCCACCGCCCCTACCCCACTTGCAAATACCGCAGGTATGGATGCATTGGCGATCAGCGTTCGCTTCCAGACGGAAATGGACCAGATCAACCAGAGGATCATTGAAACCCAATCATCAAACCTTGCTGAAACAGAAAAAATGTTCACCCTACAGTTGCTGGTGAACACTTACACGACTATGGGCCAAACGCGGACCAGCATGGTCAAAGCCCACGCAGATATGGTGAAAGCCTGCGCGCGAAATATATCCTGACATTCCCAAGCTCTTCTTGCAGCAACACCTACAGGTCTGCGAGTAGAGCTCTCAGATGCTAAACCGTGGACTTCCCTCTGATTATCTCATCACGAGGAAGAATACACTCGCATGTAAATCGATAGCCTAGCCACTATACGATACGCCAAATAGTCACCCACATAATTTCCTCGATAGGGCGATGAATGAATAAACTCATCCTCAAAATACTTATTGGCCAGCAGGCTGGTGCAGAAGTCATGCTTGAGCCGGGTGAGTATTCGCTTGGTTCTGATAGAAATGACGATTTGCAAATTGCTGATCTCAGTATTGCAGAAAGTCACATGCGTCTTCGTCTGCAAGATAACAAGATTGAGATTGCAGCCAATTCAGGTGATGTGCAGACAGAAAACGGCGTGACACTCTCAAGCGGTCAAACCGATTGGGTAGAAATCGAGCCACTCGACGTCATCACTATAGGCGTTGTAAAGATTGCGCTGGGTGCAAAAAATGCGCAATGGGCTACGCTGAGCAAAGCCCTTAACGCCAATGAAGAAGATGGCGAGCAGAAAGCTGAAAAAACAGCTTCCGCAACAATGTTTGGCGAGAACTCAATGCAAGTAGCCGCAATTGTGGCACGAGTTTCCGCCAACCGTAAACGTATTACTTTAAGTGCCGCAGCAGGTGCCGTTGTCATAGGTGGCATCTACCTCATTGGGACTGGCCAGATATCCCCCCGCACGGCAAGCGCTCTGCCAAATGGGGGAATTGCAGCAGTTCAAGTCGCCTTAGCAGATCTAACCTTCGCGAAAAACCTTAAGCTACGTAAAGATGTAGACAATCAAATTTATCTTACGGGCTACGTGAGCAAACCTGTCGAACGCCGCGCAATTGCAGATGCAGTTGAACAAACTGCCGTTCCTGTGCGTTTACGTGTCCGCGTTATTGAAACACTAAAAAAAGACATTGCTGGATACCTCCAATCCCGCGGTTCCAATGCAACGTTTACGTTGTCAAACCAAGGGAACCTGATCCTCAGTGGTTCCATTTTGGACAAAGCGACTGCAACACAGCTTGTCTCTGACCTACGGGAATTGAACGGCATCTCAGGAGTTGTTTCAAATATCAAAACAGCTGCAGATTACCTTGCAGATGTCCGTAAACTGGCGAAGCGCGCCCTCATAGATGACACAATCATCTTCCGCTTGGACAATGAGACGCTTGAAGTGAGCGGTATCATTGCCAGTCAGGATATCGACCGTTGGTCAGGGTTCTTGCGGTCGTATTCACGTCAATATGCTGAGCTCATTCCTTTGAGGTCATTGGTCAAACTGGTTCAGGAAAATGGACAGGTTGTCGACTTAAAAGCCGACTTCAGTGACGGAATTGAACCATTTCTGGCCGCATTGGATCCAAACACCAAAGAGCCTGTTGAAGAGCGCCAGAGAAAAGTTCTAGAGCTTGCAAGGGCCCTCAAAGCACAAGATGGTTTTCCAACATCACAGGCCGTGCAAAAAGCATCAGACCGTGTATCTCGGGGCAAGCCCCCCAAACAACAGTCCTCAATTCGAAAAGAAGATGTAACACCTCTTCAGAAGGCAACTCAACGTCTGTTGAGCAGCATTCGCTTAACACCAAACTTGGATGACACCCCTGCCCCAGAAGCAGCTCAACCCAATAGCGAAGAGACCGAAGACAGCAAAACCATACCTTCGTTCGCAGGGAATTTTACTGTCTCACCTAATAATGAGAAGAATATCTCCACCGACAAATCAGAGTACCAGTTAAAACGCATCTCACTTCAGGATCCAGAACTTAACGAAGCAGCTGAAGTTGTTTTTCTTGCATGGATGAATGTTGCTGAAACAAAAGTCATTCCCGAAGCGCTGAAAAAGCAGTTCTTGCCGCTGCTAATGTCACCTCAGACAAAAGGCCCACAGTGTTCAGACAGGCTGGCTGTTCCTATCCAGCAAATCCCAGTCACTGTGCTCTGGCTTGATATTCTAAGTGGCAGTGAATCATTAGCCCTCACCAGCTTCCCGAAGGAACGGCGGCAATTCATCTTAGAAGCAGCAATCAACCCCGCTGCCACACGTGATTGCCTCATTAAAGCTGAGAAGGAGAACGGGATTGATCTTATACCCTACTCCAATTTCATCCGAGAAAGTCTGCGGAACCCGGAATTCATCAGCTTCCTGACACGAGACCTTGCAGACCCGTCGATCACTATTTCCGGAGCGAGCTTGATTGGTGAACGTTATATCCAAAGCAACGCAAACAAACGCTACAAGGCCGGACAATCTATCGACCAAAGCAGCCGTCTCGTGGCGATCGGTGAACTAGGCGCTCTCATTCGTGAATACGACGGATATTCGGTAGCGCTCTACGGAGATACAACGGCGTGGGTCGTCCGCCAAGCCAACGATCCCCGGTAAACTGATCTGTGGCGCGGCGCGAGTTTTTGCATAGGTGGGCGTTTTAGAATGCACGGCGCATCCTCTCTTTTACCTCCAATTTTTGAGCGTTAGAAGAGCTGCTTTACAACGCTTTCTAACGCCCCTTTTGTGCCCCAGTTTTAGTTACTGATAATCAGCTCTTTGGCTGCCTTCTGACGGGTAGCATTCATCGTGTAGTTGAGGCTCACCTCTTCCAGATCAAAGCCAGCGAAGATCTCTCTGATCTGCTGTGTGTCGTTGATGGAAAGAAGGAACCGGCCTTTGATGGCTCTGAGTTGATCGGTCAGCTTTTGGAAGTCCTCAGCGTTAAACACGTCTTTGCCGTAATAGTCCTCGCAGGCCCAGTACGGTGGATCCAGATAGAAGAGTGTCTCAGCCCGGTCATATCGCTTGATGCAATCAGCGTAAGGCAGGCGCTCAATGATGACGCCGGATAAACGCTCATGAACGTCCTCCAGAAGCGGCACCACCTTGCTCAGATCAAACCTTGCCCCTCGTAAGTCTACACCGAAATTACGTCCCTCTACCTTGCCCCCAAAAGCAGTGCGTTGCAGGTAAATGAAACGGGCAGCTCGCTCCAGATCAGTCAGCGTGTCAGGATCAATTTTCACCAAACGTTCAAACTCAGAGCGGCTTGTCAGTTGGAACTTGAGCACTTCCAAGAACTGCGGATAGTGGCGTTGTAGGATGCGGAACAGAGTTACCACATCGCCGGAGATGTCATTGATGACTTCACATTTCGGCTGTTCAGCCCGGCGGAAAAAGATCCCACCCATGCCGACAAATGGTTCAACATAGGTTTGATGAGCGACCGCGCTAATCCGGGCTGAAACGTGCTTTGCAAGTTGCATTTTTCCACCGATATAAGCGGCCACAGGTTTGGTAGGTCTGACGGGAGTTACTGTCATTTCTTATTGTTATTTTCTAAGGGCTCATCTGGCCTCAGGTCATTATATGTGCCACAGCGGCGGCATTTGATTTCGATGCGCCCCTGAAGGGCATTTTCTTCTTTTTTGAGGAGGAGAGCTGCGCATTTGCAGCACTTGATAGACCCCATTCCCTATCTCGCATATGACGGTCCCGCAGCTCATTGTTTGGTGAGTTGATGCGGCGGGAGCAATGATATGATTGTCTTCACTGGCTGGGCTAGGCTTGGCGCTTGATGCCCGGTGCCCGGAGATTTCTCCGGGCCTTCCGCTTCATATTAGTGCGGGCAGTTTGGGCGTGCGCCGGATGTGTTCCGGCTTGTTAAAACTGCTCCACAATAGCAACCACATCAGCTGGGCAGTCTGGCCAGCTGGCATCCAGCGTAAAGCCCGTGTCTGGATCAGCGGCAAGATCAATCACCTTGGCCCGCATAGCGTTGACCCAATCGAGTGCAGCCTTGGTGCTGGTGAGAAGCGCCAAGTCTTCTGCACTGCGATCCTCAACCGCCTTGCCTGCAACAGCGGCAGTCGCGGTCGCCATGTTTATCTGGGTCTCAGAGCTGGCCTGCGCATAGATGCGTCTGCGGCATTCCGCTTTGACCAGCATTAAACGTGCTTCTGAAAGTGCTTTGTCGATGGCAGCTTGTGGCACGCCCTGACCCTGTAACCCCTTAAGGTCGAAGTTTGCATAGGTCTTACCCTGGTGTTCAATCGTCAAATCGCGCATGTGACTGGTTCCCAATCTCTTATATTGATTTCAGCTGCAGTAACTTACAGGCTCTCTAGGTTGGATAAGATCCAATCCAGATCTGAAGGTTTCTGATCGGCATTGGCCCCGGCAACCCAATTTCCTGCCATCGGGCCCTTGTCGAAGGTGGTTGACTGAACCGAAAGGCTGGCAGATCGGGTATCCGCGCCCAGGATGGTCCCGGCGCCATCAGCGGGACGAACGATGTCACATCTTGTCAGCCCAACAGCAACATGTGTTGGTCCTGCCAAACTGTTTGAACCAATCAGAGCGCTATAACGAGGTGACCCCAAAGTTCCTTCAGCTGGTGCAGACGGGAAAATGACCTGCATCTCAACAAGTGATAAAGAGAACGAGCCGTAATGAGCACAGTACAATCCGCCTACTTCCCAATCCCAGCTATCAGATCCCTCATCCGGCAAGGCGTGTAAACCAAGGTAAAGTTTGCGCACCCCCCCAGAGCTACGAATAAGTATGTTCGCACTGACCGGAGTTACATAGCGTCGCTTTTCCATGGTGTAATCGGAAAGAAAACGGATTTCGCCACTTCGCCCATCGCCAATCAGATCCAATGCTTTGTCTAATGAACGCAGTGGAGCATTAGATCTTTGACCGGTATTCGTATCATCGCCGTTGATCTGATCTAAGTACAGATTGATCCGTTGTGTAGGGATGGTTTCGACGGCATTTTTAACGGCAGCTTCAATCTCTTTTTTCTTGCCGTTGAAGGTTGAAATTAGCGCATCGGCGCGACCGATAAGTTTGGTGATTTCGCCTGTCAGGCTCATTGCAATGTCTCCTTACTCTCAAAAATGGCGTTACTGTTTGTCAGTGTCAGCGCCCCGGTACTGGAAATAAGTTCAAGCAAGCTGTCGATCTTCACCTGCTGGTATTGGAAGTTTTCTTCCAGTCGGCTGACTTGGATTGATGTGTGCCCCATATGGCTCTGCCGTTTTTCCAGCTCACTGACCCGGTCAGTGAGTTGCTGATTTTGCAGCTGCATGCCAATCAAAGCAGTTCCAAGCTGCGTAAACTCCTCGCCAAAGAAGAGTTGCAGATCCACATCGCCCGTCACCTTGATGATATCCTGCGGCAAGCTTGAAAGTGCCAGCACAAAGGAAAAAGCAATCGGAACACCAGGTGTATATTGGGCCAGCGGCGTGTCAGGATCAGACCAAACTGCGAGCAGTGTGCCGTCCTCAAGCATCACGCCAAGCTCAGCCAGCGTGAAGCCGGTTGGTCCATCGATTTTGGCGGTAATCTCCATTTGGAAATCATCCAGATAGCGGCTGCCGACAATCTCAATGCGTGCCTTTTCAGACTTGAGACCGTTCTCGGTTCCAGTTGGCGTGTAACGACTGGAGCCGAAGGCCAGATGGGTGATCTTCGCATGAAGGCCCGCATCGGATGCGTTAAAGATCGCCCGCATACCAGCGCGTGTCAGTGTTGGATTGATCGCTTTTAAACTCATGGCAAAAGCTCTCCGTGCAGTGATAAAAAGGAATGGCCGCGTGCGGTGGCAGCGCAGGCAAAATGTGTGCCCAACTGTGGCAAGACAGGTTCAAACACCCGCGCCATATAAGCGACACCACGGCCCACAGTGCCTGCACTGAGTGTTGCCCCAGACTCTGGAATACCCAACGCACCCATAGGCTGAGCCAGAGCAACACAAGCCCCGCCCAGACCAAGGCTGAGTGTGGTTTCAAATTCAGCGCCGAGTTCAAAGTTGGTATCCTGTGACCAGCGTTTGGTAGCGTCCACCATGGTGAGGGCAGCGATCTGCACTTTGGAATTGAGCAGCACAGCCTCATCATCAAACAGATGCTCATTTACATAGACGGTGAGATTATGAGTATCGTGCGGCCCCTCTGGCTCTTGCTGCCACCAGTGCTCAAAATGAGGCCGTACGCCAATCAATGACAGACCCAACGCAACACCATCATCAGTGCCTTTATCCTCATGCAACGGCCATGCTTCATCAATAAGACGGCGTACGGCTTCCTCCGGTAGCCCATCTTCCCCGATGAACTCCTCCAGCGAGCGGTCATGCATTGCCAGTGGCAGAGCTTCCGTGGATGTCTCATCTGCGTTTCGTTGCAACAGCACTGAAAAATCAAAGGCACCGATCATAGCTTCAAAGGCATCCAGCAAGGCCCGTGTGCGTGGCTCATTGATGCTGGGCGGTATAAGCGTGTAGGGAAAGCGCCGGTCAGTCATTCTCCGGCTCCAGAACCACATCACCAATCACAGCAAATTGGATTTTACCAAGTTGTCGCGAGGCAAGATTTTTCACATGTAGATCCACATCCACTACGCCTTCCACATGGCGTACGGCAGGCGTTAAGGCCGAGAGCGCCAGATACTCACCCAAACGCTGCGACCATATGATCCCGGCTTCGCGAATGGCCTGTTCAGAGGCAGCGCGTGCCACTTCAAAATCTCCATTGACCTTCAGCGGTCCGGTAATAGTGACGCTCACCAATTCACCGGGATGAACGCTTAGATCATCTCCTTGTGGCCGCTTGCTGTCAGGATCCAGATAGGCTTTCAGATCCTCACAGAACTGAGCACTCGGCACTCCTGACTTAAGCAACACATAAAGCGCAATGCGCCCCGGTGCAGGCCGGATCACTTCCACATCTGCAATGTCAGGTGAAAACGCACGGGCCTGCTGGCGGTAACTTTCTTTTGGTCCGGCCTTGGAGATGCGATCATGGGCTTTGGCGGCGCGGTAAAGCAGAGAGCCATCGTCTTCTGCAGTCGTGCCGCCTTCGCTAGTGATTGAGTTGGTCACACTCACATCAGGATAGCCCGCAGACATTTGCGTGATCTGGCCGGGCAGCAGTCCGTTGGCTTCTAACCCCGGTTGGGTAGCTGTGGCACGAGCATTCAAAGAAAGCGCACCAGCCTTCAAAATCTGCTGTTCATCCAGTGCAAATGAGAACGCCCCGGCGCTGACCTCAAGGCCGCGTGGCAAAACAAGATCGGTACTGCGTGGTTCATCCAGTGTGAAGGTGAGCTGCACTGTGGCCGCCTTGGCCTTCAGGCGAAAAGTGCCATTGTTGGCGGCGGCCACATCCAGCGATGCCCCAGTGGCAAACAGGAGCCAGCGTTTGTCGGCGGCGTCTTGTCCTTCTTTGCCAAGTAGCGATAAGGCATAGGCCAGCAGGTTGATGAACAGCATTTCATAGTGGGCCGGGTAAAGCTTGCGCTGAGGACCGTCCGGGTGGTTTTGCCACCACGTCACCAGCTTTTCACGCCACACCTTGGAGGACACGGTGAAGTGTTGCGGCGGACCGCGACGGATCAGCTCATCTGTAGTCAGGGCTCTGATCAGGTTTACCATCACTCAGCCCTCATAAAATCAACATCGGTGCGATTAATGTCGGAAAGAACGTCAGAGCGTGGCCGCCAGTAAATAGCTGCGGTGAAATAGGCAAAGCCTGCCTGCACCACATCTACGCTATCCAGCAGAATGCGCGGCTCCCAGCGCTCTAAGCCCTCCCAGATCTCCTTTGAAATGCCGGGGATTGCCTCGGTAGGAACGCGGTCGATATAATCAAGCGCATTGCAGAACTGCTCTGGCTGGGTGGGAACAGACAGTTTGGGCGTCAGGCAGATGATGCGGATGCACTGGGCCAGATCATCCAGACCAATGACCGCCTCATTCCAGAGCGCATCAGGGTCCTGTGCCAGCTTAATTTGCCAATGGAGGGGATCTAAAACCATCGCCCGCAAACGTCCTTGCTAAAACTACTCGTTGTAGGCAAGTTATCGTGCAGGCGGGCGTGAAGGTTACGGAACTGTTCCGGTAAACGGTTTATTTTTGGCGTTCGAGTGCCGGACAGGAAAGGTTTGTTATGCAGAATATAAGCAATAAACTTGATATGAATTTACTGCGCGAACTTCTCCTGAAGATTGAGGGCGATAAGAAGATTTTTGAAACAATCTCCGACAAAGAATGCTCAATTTTAGTGAGCGAAGCGAACAGCATGAGTGAGGCAGAGGCTAATAAACTAGAATACCATTTGCAACTGCTAGATGATGCCGGCTTGATAGATGGGTTACAAGCCACAAATAATCATGCGTATGTAGAACATATCACACGGGCGGGCCATGGTTTTCTAGATACCGTTCGTGATGAAGGAATTTGGAAAAGATTAAAGGAAGAACTAACGAAAAACGATGGGGCCATGCTTGAAATACTCACGAATATAGCAAAAGCCTTATTGAAGAAAAAAGCTCAAAAGCAGCCTAAGATTGGTCTCAAAAACATTAAACAGCTCTGCAATATGCCATACAATGATCGTATAAAGTTCATCGCGGAAGGGCTGCCAATTATATTGAAGAGTGCCCAATCGTTGTGGCACGCATCTCAACGTTTAAGCGATGCCCCCAGAGAGGCTAATATCCTTATCGGCCTTGCGAAAGAAGAAGCCGCCAAAATTCTGATATTGATGGATATCGTACGCTGTCCTCCGAAACTTGTAGCTACAAAAGTCAAAGATCTAACCGGTTGGTTTCTCTCACATCATGAAAGACTGATGTACGTAAGCGCTGCGAGATGCCGAAACCAAACCGGGAAGGAATTACAGTATGCTATTGATTATGATCGTCAAGAATATTATCTCGAGGGAGATTTTGGTAAGTATATCATGCCGAATGCGGCCCTCTACAATAGAGAGCGCATTTTATATGCTGATGTGGTCAATTATGACGAGGGAAAACCGTATTGGAATGACCCGACCATAAGTGTAGCAATCCTCCGTAGCTTTAAGCCTCGAATATTGGTGCTTATAGACGCTTTATCAAAACTTGGTGTTTTCTCTCATTCTGGCCTTAAAGTCGTGGCAGAAATCTGGGGAAATGTGACGTTTTCAAACAAGGATACCAATAATAAATCTGACACTCTAGCGCGTGAACTATTGTCGCATCTGCGAAGAGACCGCCTGACTTCAGAAGGTGCGGAACAAAAGGACGTTAGTGTTATGCATGAGGAATGGCCTCAACCGCTCTATGGATTTGACCTAAAACCTATAAAACGGTCTATGTCAGATCTGCAAGAAGAGCAGGATCGTATATTTTACCCAGAAATGGGTGGTTACTAAACCACCACACCCGTCTGAGCTGGTCCCAGTGTAACGTCCTTATGCTTATGAGTCTCACCCACTTCTTTACGGTTGTGGGTGACGCTATCACCCTCCATCTTTATCGTGCCTTTCAGCTCAATCAGATCGGCTTCAAAGGTAATCTTTGGTGCGCCTTTGACCTTCATTTCACCCGTAGTCTTATTGTAAAATATCTCCAACGGCCCGAACACTTCATGGACTATGTTCGGATCGTTGGATGGCGGCGCATCCTCGTCAGACCATACTGC
Organism: Pseudovibrio sp. Tun.PSC04-5.I4; assembly: GCF_900104145.1. NCBI lineage: Bacteria > Pseudomonadati > Pseudomonadota > Alphaproteobacteria > Hyphomicrobiales > Stappiaceae > Pseudovibrio > Pseudovibrio sp. Tun.PSC04-5.I4. The sequence goes on from NZ_FNLB01000006.1 coordinate 2,129,452, forward strand.
CCCACCGATCACCCCATCCTCGCCATAAGCATCCAGCAGGCACCAGACCTGCGTTCCCACTGCAGGCATGTCGTAGCTCTTCTGACCCTTGGTGTTGCGCTGGCTGACTGACAACCACGCAGAGGCATTGCCGTCCTCGTCCTGGAACTCAACCTGCGCACGCCCGCCTTTGTTGTGCTTCGTTATAGTGCCGCGTTTGAACGGGCTGGAGCTTTCGCCATCTGTTATTCTGCTCATTTGAACCTTCCTAAAACGTCTGCCCTTTGGGCTTAGATAGATCCTGCACTGGCCCGTCAAACAGGCCGGATGAACCACCAGCTTTGCTGCCTTTGGTAGATGCTTTTCGAACTTTACCATCCTTACGGATAGCTTTCAGCTCCAGTTGCGTGGTGTAGGTGCCGCGTGCGATCTTGTGCAGGGCTTTGTGCACCAGATAGCTTGCTGAGTATTTGCCGAAGGTCGCCCCCAGAGCCACCACCTGCCCGGCAATCAGGAGCGGGTCACCAACCAGCGTTAGCGTGGCAACCAGTCCGTCTTCATTGGCTTTAGCAAGGCGAGACTTGGCGACGGTTTTGGCTTCCGCCTCATCTTCTACCCGCTCATCAATGGTGAGTGTATCGCCGGACTTAATGGAAAGGTCCTGCACTTCGCCTGTGATCAACTTCTTTTTTTGACCGTGGGCATAGGCAACCTTGGCTTTACCATAGGTCTGGTGGGTCTTGTCGGTTGCCTTCCAGCTGATAATGGTCGCGCCATCCACCAGATCAAAGGTGGTAGCAGGATCGCGTTTATCCAGATCCTCACGTTTGTAAAACACAAGTTGTTTGTCTTTGATGGCAAAGAAATAACCGTAGTCTTCTGCCAGCCGCGTAAGGAACTGAAGGTCGCGTTCACGGCGCTGACGCTTGAACTTAAACGGGATCGCTTCAATCTTGCCAGAGACGGTATAATTCAGAGCCTTGGCGACCTCCTCAACGACCTTTTTCAGGTTCGTTTCTTCAAAGGATTTGGATTTCTTGGTGCGTTGCTCTGTGGAATGGGCCGCTGACACCGCCTTGAAGCTGAGCCGGTCGTTCAGCCGTGAACCTTGCGCCTCAGGAATATCCACCTCAAACTCACCGCATGGCATGGGCGGATAGCCGCGATAGCCAATGGTCGCGATAACCTTATCGGCTTTTTCCGGTCGCCACGGACCGCGCCACAACCCACTATCATCGCGCAGGGTGACGGAGACCTCATCGGCCTTGCCATGCAGATTATCTGTCCAGGAAAAATCAATCAGATGCGGGGCAAGGTTATCTGCCACTTCAACGCCGTTGATCTTGAGGGAGAGAAAAGGCTCGCGCAGATCCATGACCTAACCCTCCGCCGTGCCGTGCTTCCATGGCGGCAACAGATCTGTATCCAGCGGGTCTTGCTCAACAACCGGGATACGAAGGGTCAGACGCGGTGGCAGTATAGCGGGAATGCGAGCGATTTCTTGCGAGAACAAATGCCGGTTTTCAACAATCAGCAAGTCCATCATCTGGGCATCACGGTAAAAAGCCCACGCAATGGTATCCCAGCGCTCACCCGGTTCAGTAACATGTTCCAGATAATCGCCGGTTTTAACGCCCATCATTTAAGTCTCTTTAAGAGCGGGTTGAGCAATGCAACAGCTGCCCCTGCGATACTAAGGCCGCCAACACTCAAAGCACTTCCGGGCACTTCCACCAGCTCCATGCTGGCCTCAATACGCACAATGCGGCCACTCTCTGTGGTCTTTTGGGTGGTGCTTTTGAGCTGTTTAATAAAATAGTGTTTGCCAAGAAACCCACCGCTGCCGGGAATAAATGGCATTACCGCCCCGGAGATTTTGGAGGCAACAAGGCGGGCATACTCAGCCTCTGGATTGCAGAAGCTTTCCTCAAAGAAGAATGAGAATGAACGCCGGTCTAACGCTTCACCTCCGCGCTGGGGTACGGGTTTACCGCGCACCACCTTGTGCTCGTGGAAGTCGTTGACAAGAGTTTCATCAGATGCTGTAGGACCAGTCATCACGTTTGACGTGCCCAGTTGAAAGTCTCCAAGGCTGGCAAAAATCATCTAAAACTCCAACCTCTTTTTCTCATCGATTTTCCGAAGCAGCAGAGCGACCAAATCCTCCGCCTGATCCTCAAGCAGTTCGGCAAGCTCATCTTTCGTAATTGATGCCCCTGAGCCTACTGTGATCGTTGGGCTGAAGGTGACGGATATAGTTCCGCCCTGACCAGTGCCACCCGATCCACCTGCCGCCTGAATTGCATGAGCGGGCGGTGTTATTGCCTGCGGCGCGGAGGCGGCCAGTGATGGAGAAACCGTGGCTGTGCTCAGGGTTGCCGCCGCCATAGTCGCTGCTGCTGCTTTGCGCATGGCCCTGACCATTGGGGCGGGTTTGATGGACTGGGCAATGGTTTCGCTAAACTTAAGACGGTGGATATCGGAAAGCGGGCCAAGCTTTGCTGGTGAGGATGGCAAGTGATCACGTAGGACCTTTGTTACCTGACGCATTTCTTCCACCAGCAAATGCGCACGGGTACGCATACCAGCGGCAATGGTCTCCATCATGCGCTGGCCGTGATACGCAAAGTCCACACCGCCCAACAGGTTGTCTACTTCTGCAATAGCTGCTCGGCTTGTTACCTGAAGGGATTCCAGCGCAGCACTCGCTTTTTCAACCTCTGCAAGGCTGGTTGGCGCTTGCTCTTGCTGGCTGAAACCAGAATGGCCTTCAAGCTGGCGGGACAGGTCCATCATCTTTTGAGCGTGCGAGGCGAACTCGCCTCCACCAGAGGCAATGGCGGCAAGCTTTTGCTGGTAGGTATCAAGGTTCACCTGACCAGCTTGCAAAGCCTCTGTAAGCGCCAGCCCTTCCATGAAATCAGAGGACCAGCCGTTTTCTGCAACTTCAGTGAGCTGGTCAATAAATCGGTCAGCACCTTCCGGGCCGGTCACCGAGGACCAGACCTTGCCTGCCATATCAGCAAGGGATTTTAAAGTTTCGCCAACGGTTGTGGCAAGGGTTTTACCAGCAGTCCCGATAGCCTCAAAGATACCCGATAGTTTCTGCCATGCACCATCAGCCAGGCTCGTTAGCCTTTCCCAGAAAGTGGAGAACGTATCCACCTTAGGCAACCACGAACCACTGAAGAAATCAGTGAAAGCTTGTTTGACTGCCGTAAAGCTTGGCAACTTGAACTCAGGCAGACCCGGCCAGTTCCAGTCGGTGAACACGGCTTGAAGGTCGGCCCACTTCACTAAGGCCTTGCTTTTCAGGTCTGTCCAGAACGTATCCAGCCAGGTTGTAATCTCACCCCAGTTGGCAGTAATTTTATCAAGCGGCGTCCAGCCAAAAAGAGTTTCGCCAATGGTGGTGGTAAGGGTTTTACCGGCAGTCCCGATAGCCTCAAAGATGCCCGACAGTTTCTGCCAGACACCATCAGCCATGCTGGTTAGCCCTTCCCAGAAAGTGGAGAACGTATCCACCTTAGGCAACCACGAACCACTGAAGAAATTGGTGAAAGCTTGTTTGACCGCCGTAAAGCTAGGCAGCTTGAACTCAGGCAGTCCCGGCCAGTTCCAGTCAGTGAACACGGCTTGAAGGTCGGCCCACTTCACTGAGACCTTGCTTTTCAGGTTTGTCCAGAACGTATCCAGCCAGGTTGTAATCTCACCCCAGTTGTTAACAATCATGCCAAGTGGCGTCCAGCCAAACAGAGTTTTAAGACCCGTCCATGCCGTACTTGCTGTGGTTTTAATATCTTCCCAGAAGGTCGCCAACCAGGTGGTGATCTCGCCCCAGTTGTTCACAATCATGCCAAGCGGCGTCCAGCCAAACAGAGCTTTTAATATGTCCCAGGCAACGACAGCCATATCCGCAATCCATGCCCAGGCAGCTGCAAGCCAGACGCTGACCACATCCCAGTTATCATAAATAAGCCATGCCGCGACAGCGAGGGCTGCAACTATTGCAATGGCGATCAAAAAGGGTGCTGTAAGTGCGGCAAGACCTGCGCCAAGCGAGGCAAGGACCGGGCCAAGAGCGGCAAGGCCCACGCCAATCTGCACCAATCCGGTGACAATACTGATCAGGGCCGCTATAAACGGCAGCTTGATCATCAAGCGGACGAGATTAGTCCAGCCGCCCATCATATCGGCAATTTCGGACAACGCCCCACCAGTAGCTCGCAGCGCAACAATCACCTCTTTAGCGAAGACCCAAAAATCTTCCAAACCGGTGATGATGTTTTTGCTGATGTCTTCGGCCCACTGCTGCAACGAGCCATCAGCTTTCATTGTATTGAGCTTGTCCAGAAACCCTTGCAGTTTTTCCTTGGCCCAATCAAACACTCCAGCATCAGCAATCATCAACTGAAAATCCAGCCAGCGCCCCATAATATTGGAGACCATCCCATCCCATGTTTTGGAGAGTTCTTCTGAAGAACCAGCGGCTCGGTTTCCCATTAACTCGACGAGTTTGGAGATCACCTCTCGGCCCAACTCGCCCTTGGACGCCATTTCCATAAGGGCGGCAGACGTCTTACCCGTTGCTTTGGAAAGCATATCCCAGACAGGGATGCCGCGTTCTTGTAGCTGCATGGCTTCTTCAGCCTGAAGCTTACCTTTGTTCCAGGCTTGACCCACTGCGAGAATGATACCGTGCAGGTAGTCGGCCTTCCCGCCATTCAAGGACATCGTGTCCGTAAGTGCTTGCAGGCTGCCGTTGGTGGGATCAATGCCCATGCTTTTAAGCAGCTTGTAGGATTCAACAACTTCGTTAAGAAGAAGGGGCGTTTTATCTGCAAAGCCTCTGATCCAGCTCATGGCTTGTTCAGCTTTTTCTTCAGAGCCTTCAAGCCCCGCAAGCTGGACCTTGTAGTTTTCCATTTGAGCGGCAGGACCAATCACCGTATTGGCGGCAACACCAGCTACAACAGATGCTCCGGCTATCAGCCCGGCACCAACCGCTGCCCCACGCGCAATCTTTCCACCCCCGCTTTTGATCAGTGCGCCACCTTTTTGAAGGCTCTTTGTCGCCCCTTTGACTTTGTTAAAGGCACGTTTTAATAGACCGGCCTTGCGCACTGCCGCATCGGTTTTACCAACAAGTCGCCCCATGGAACCGCTAGCCCTATCGATCTGACTGGCAACTTCCCCGGTGTGGCCTGCAAGGCTTGCGGCACCGCTCGCCGCGTTCTTGTTGGCCTTTGCCACGCTCTCAGCAGCCTTTGCCACCTTTCCCGTGGCCTTGGCGGTCTTCTCTGTTGCTTTAACCTGTTTGAGCGTGGCTTTGCTCTGGCCTTTGGAGAGCTTTTCTTGTGTTTTGAGCTGCTTTTCCATGCGCTCGTTGAACTTAAGAAGCTTCTTAAGTCCCTTAGAGGCGCGGTCCTTAAATTCTGCGGTAATACCAAGACGCATGGAAAGCTCCGTTAAGACTGTGCATTGCCACGCGTCGCAGCCTTGCGTTCCGCCTCGGCCTTGGCTTCATCAAAGGCGATTTGCTGGTCAAGCGTGGTCAGGAATTCAGGCTCAGACAAATCATCTAGATAACCGGGGCCCCAACCCCGGTTGACCAGATAGGTGTGGCACTCAAGCGACGACAGCGTTACGCCGTCGTCTTCTTCCCGTTTCCCTCATCGTCCTCATCAAGATCATCATCACCGCCAAAGACCTCACCAAGCAGCTCATTGGCATCATTCATCGGGATATAAGTGTTAAAGTCTGCCTCGGTGAGCTTCTCACCATCGAATGTTGCGATCTTACAAAGGTAAAGGATCTGGGCTTTGCCGATCTTGTTTTTGGCCAGACGCAGGGACCGCGTCCAGTCACCATGGCGGCGGAATTTTGGGTAGACCACCACAACGCCAGTCTCAGGCAGGGTAAATCTCGCTGTGCCTTGATTTGCGTCACGGTGTGCCTTCAGTTTGGCAACCACACCGGTCTCAACCGGGGCGCTCTGATCACGTTCACTCTCGCTCTTATTCTCATCCGGGCGGGTCATGGCATCCCTTTCAACTTGGGTTGGAAACTTGTCATTTTGATCTGCGCAATAAAAAAGGCCCCCACGCCGGAAAGCATGGGAGCCTGATCGCGGTCTGATTGGACCGTTATGCGCTTAACCGCGCCACATCTCGCCGGAAGAGTTCCGCACCGTGCTTGCAAACACATCCACCTCAAACAGTGGCTTGTTGCTGTCATGAACCCGTTGCACCAGGCGGGAGATTGTCATTTCGTGGGTCATCTCTTCGGGATCGCCATTTTTGCTTTCACCAAAATCATGACCAAAGAAACGGGCCTGCAATACTGTGATCAGGGTATAAGAACGCTCCAGATCCAAACCTTCAGGACCATTCACATCCACGTACTTGTGCAACTGGAGTGTGTGGGTCTTGGTCGGATTGAGGAAATCCTCCTGAATATCCGGATCCACGCTGCTCATTGTAATTTCGCCAGTGAGAGCTTCCAGTGTCCGGGTGGGCGCTTTGTAAACAGCGACCTGACCCAGTGTTTCAATATCAACCGTCTTCCATTCAATCTTGGGCATTTTGAAGGACTTGGCGAGCCCCACAAGGGTGTTGTCGCCCAAATAGATATCTGAATTGGTGATCTGACCAAAGCGGCGGAAATCAGCCATAGATTATCCCTCCATTATTTACTTAAGCCGCTTCGGACTGGGAAAGACCCAGAGCATCGGCCAGAAGGTTGATGTTAAGGGACCGGCGCACGCTAATGGTCTCCATGATACCAACAGGAGCAAACTCCAGCGCGTAGTGGTACCAGCCGTCCGCAGCAAAGGCCGGGCTCATTTTCTCCCGGTCAAAAGCAAAGCGGAACCCGGAGAGTTCCGGGTCATTGCCCTTGGTCTTGCCAATCCCCCAAGCATTGATGGCATCCTCCACCTGCTCAATGCGAGCCAAAGATCCATTGCGGTCCTTCTTCTCATCGAGAAAGTGCAGGATTGCTTCATCCAGCACATCTTGCGTGTACTGGGCGTGGAAGAACGTCAGCATGGTGGTCTTAGTGGGATACCCGGCATTGCGGTTGCCCGATGTGTGCGGGCCTTTCCCAAAGCGTTCCTCGCACGAGATAATCCCGTTGGATCGGGTCACTTGCGTATCACTGGACCCATCGCCCGGCACATAAAGCACATCTTGAGCTGCACCCTCAATGCCCTTGATAGGCCGATTGGAGGGGCTGTGATGATAGCCGTATTCCATCACGCTCATAAGCACGACACCTACTAGATAAGCTGAATAGTGATCTGCAACTACCTCACCAGCAGTATCCGACATCTCATCCAGATTAACCGTTTCCATCATAGGCCAGCACAGATTAACCCGTGTGTCATTGGTCTGGAAATCGAACGACCCTTCCGGCCCACGTGCCTCCTGAAGCTGCTGCAGGGTGACACCAAACGGGGCATCCCAATAGCAGCGAGCGCGGATGCGGCCACAAATGGCTTCCATTTCTGAGCGAACCCCGGCCAAACCATCATAGCCTGGAGCCAGAATGTTCTTGGGAAACCAGCCAAAGCGCTGATAACAGGAATAAGCCAGCTTCAAGCCACTGGGGCGGCCCATAGCGTCAAACGCTCCGATGATATCAAGCCCGGTGACTTTGCTTGGATCCGGTTTGTCAGCGTCATCTTTGTGCGTTGCCGGATCAAACACATTGACCACGCAAATGGTCCCAAGGCCGCGTGTTTTGGCCTGCTTAAACATCGCCCGCAGTTTTTGCGGCAAGGTATAGCCATCGCGTGTGGGGCCAAAGTGTTTTGTGATATCCGCTTCGCGGCGAATAAGAATGGGTTTGTTGATGTATTTGACTTGCTCCTGTGAGGTCTTATGAACCTCATGAATTGGAGCTGTGCCAATTAAAAACGCTGTCGCAGCTTTAAGCTCACGAACCAGCACACCATCTTCATTGGCATCAACGATCTCAGGCCCGAAAATGCGCTCAGCCATGGGTTACTTCCTTCTGAGTTAGGATTTGACCGCACACCCACGCCTGCACTGTTGGGTGATTGCAGGGCAATGTGTAGGTCTTACCGGGATGAAACGTGCCTTCAAAGAACACGGTGAGCTTGCCTTCCGTATCCTTGGCTTTGAGCGCGACCGACTGCACCGGACCAGTGTAGTTATAATCGCAGAACTCAGTGGGAGCCGTGCTTGGTGCACTCATGGCTCTAGTCCTCCTGTTTTAAAGGTGGGTGACGTAAAATTGGGGGAACTGGTCGTCGCGGTCCCTGGTGGTCGGAAATACTGCGCGCCTGGCAACTGACTTCCATTTGCCAGCGCCATTGACCTGGTGACTGGTCAGCAAGGTCTTCACGTTCCATCATCAGCGGACTTGCCCCGGCAAGCGGGAAGTTTTGCAAGGCGGACCGGCAGCGCTCTAAAACCGCATAGGCCCCATGCTCACCTTCAAGCGTGGTAAAGTTCAAGGCGATCACAAACCGCATGGAGCGCGATTGGGAGGCATGGTTAAGCGCATTATCACTGGCGTAACGTGCCCCGCCGTAGTGAACCAGCGCCGCCATTTGAAAGTTTGCCAGATCAAATTCTTCTGGCTTGGAGGGGAACCCGCCCACATATGCAATGGAGGGCAGATTGAGCTTGAGCCGCTCCACAATCTGTTCCTGAAGGCGTTCAATCTGGTTCATTGGTAGCCCTCCAGAACGCTATTTGCGCGGCCTTGATCAAATGAGCCAGAAACCCCGCCAGTCGCCGGCTCAACATCACCGGTAACTTCAAGCCCAAGATCGACACGGCCCACTTGGGCATCCTTTAACCAGGACAGACAATCGCGGTAGCGGTTGCGGGTCTCTTCTTCCACCGCATTGGTGTGATGGATGCGCTCGCGCAGGTAATAAATGGCAAGGTCAGAAACAACGCCCTTCAAAGATTCAGGAGCTTTTGAAGGTTCAATGGTTTTCAGAGCTGGAAAGCGGCCATAAAGATAACCCGCCGCCATAGCCTCAGCGCGGGCAAGCTGCGCTTCTACACGGGAGCGGTCGATGGTTCGCCCGCCCACTGAATTGGGTCCGCCAATCCCGACAAGGGCAAGCAGATTGCTCTCCTCATGCCTTAAGATGAATTCATCAACCGTTAGGAAGCGCAGGTCTTTCATAATCTCTAACGCTCCGCTTAGGCCTGTACGCCGGTTTTGGTGTCGGCTTCAGCCTTCAGCTCAGCATGAAGCGCTTTGACCTCATCGGCGGAAACATCAAACCCGGTCAGAAGCTCCACAGCCTTTACTTTGGGTGTGCCGTCTTTATTGAAGTCGCTCTCTGGATCCAGAGCCAAGATTGTATCTTTGATCTCAGCTACTCGCTCTGCAGGCGTTAGATCCAAAGCACCCTTGTTGCGCAAAATGCCTTTAAGTGTGGTTGCCTCGCTGAGAATGCCTAGAGCCTGCAAGGTTTCTGCCTGCGCTTCTGTCATCTCTACGCTTTCGCCTGGCTCATAGCGCTTGCCGTTGTGGCGGAGCCCCGCCAGCACCGGATAGTTTTTTGTCTCAGAGTCCATCTAGGTCACTCCTGTTTGTTGCAATTGAAATAAAAAGGGCCGGGACTGCACGACAGCCCCGTGCCGTGGTGTTTAAGCCGCGTTCTGGATCAGGAAGCCCGCCCGCTTGGCAATAATAATCTCTTTGACTTCCTCACCAGAGCGCACCAGCTTGCCCCCATGCAGCCCCATATTTGCAGCCAGAGTGCCCGCAATTTTTTTGCCGAACTGCGCCGTAAAGCCGAAAGTGAGCCCGCCGCTGCTATCAGCTGTCCGGTTGATGAATTGCCCGGCCACGATGTTGTCCCATACGCGGGCAAGAACTGGGTTCTCGCCGGGACGTTTGATGTTGACCCGGCTTTCGCCCACTAAAATGCGTTTAACTTCCAGAAGCTCTGCCACCTGCGCCTTGGTCGCGCGGCCTTGATCTCCCGAGTTGCCCTGGACAGCCTTCACGACTTTGGGGTGTTTGCGAAAGGCCCGCCAGGCGACATGGCCGAACGCTAGTTGGTTTGGCTTTTGCCAGCAGGTGGACATCAAGTCTTCAATGAGAGTGATCGGATCACTGTCAGGATCGGTGAACAGGTCTGAACCTGACAGGGCTTCCACATGATCTGGATGGTAGTTTGTTGGATTCTTAACCAGATTGGCACAGCGCACTTCCCGGTCGAGCATGATGATATCTGTAGCTCGTTCGGTTGCCCGGTTTTCCGGGTTCCATTTGTTGCGCTTGGCTTCTTCAATGGTCACATTGTCAAGCGGGACATCAATGCCATAAGCTTCAACCGAGGCATCTTTTTCTGTGCCGCCAATTTCCACCTGATTGGGTGCAGAACGACGCCCCACGCGTGTATCAGGGACAGAAAAATCCTCGCCCTCATCATATTCTTTGTATTTGAAAGAGCGGGAGGTTGTGACACGCGGCAGCACCTCATCGCCAATCAAAGTGTAATCCGGGTTTTTATAGGCAATGGCGATGGCCGTCATCACCGGGTTTTCCGAAAACTGTTCCGTTGCAGACATGAGCTAGTACCCTAAGGTTTGAATGATTTGAAAGTTCTAGAAACGCGCGGCTTAACCGGTGAGATATCCCGGCACGACATGCAGTGAGCCCAGCACGCCCGCATTGCCGGAACTCATGGCGTAACCGGCAACAGGCACACGCACACCTGCAGCTGGTTCTGCCTTGACGGCACGCCCTTGTGCGTCTGAGGTCAGTGGATCGCCAAAGGCAATCGGGCCGCCATAGGTCACATTGCGAATACTATTCAAACACCCGTCAACCCGCTCATCGGCTTTGGATGCGCCACGAATACCTGTGGTGCCGATCAGCGTATCACCCACTCCAGCGCGTTTGATGTGAGCATCTTTCGCACCGGGGGCAATCAAGCGGTTCTTTTCAATCACGCCTTCCGACGTGAAGTTTTTAATGAGGCCTAAATCCTGCATCACTCAAAGCTCCGAATTCATTCAATGGAATGGATCTATGCTGGCTTAATCAGCAAGGCCGCGTTTTTTGCGCACATGCATCACAGCGTCACTTGTGGAGACCTCAATCCCGGTATCACGCTGACTGGCTTGGAAGGAGACGGCCTCGCGGGCAATATCTTCACTATCCTCAGAGGATGAGGCTGGATCGTCTCCCAGATTGGCCTCGCCAAATTCAACTATTTTGGGCTGGCTACTCAAAAGAGTTTTGATGACGTCAAGCAAGCTGGAGGTTTTGGTCGCGCTGCCATCGGCAAAGCTGACGGTTTGCTCATTGTTGCTTGCAAGGCCATCCAGAAGCGCCACCACCTGTGGCTTGTTGCCGGTCGGCAGTTTGCCAGCAGTAATCAAACCTTCTGCGAAATCTTCATTTTCTTTGCTTGTGGCATCTGCTTCGCGCTTTTTGATGTTGGCTTCTCGGGTTTGCAGATCAGCTTCACGAGCAGTAAAGTCAGCGTTACCCTTGGGTTTACCCGGCATGGGAATATCCTTTTGTATGGTTGAGAAATCACTTGAGACAGGGTTTGGCGTGTTTCCGGCATCATCAATCCAGCCGATCTCCCAATCAGAGATCACCTTGTCGGCGGTTTCTAAGCCGTGCTCTTCAATGAAAAACTCGCGGATACGGCGAAAAAGGCTCGCAACGTCCTTAAAGGCGCGTTCGCCGAACTCAATGGTAAGCGTGCCTTCGTCACCTCCCGCAAACTCAACGGGCTTTAAACCGCTGACAGCGGGAGCTGCAGCACCCAGAAAACCAATATGGCGCGGGTAAAGATCATCACCGGCAGGATTGCTGGACGCGCCCGGCAGGAAGAAGCTCATTGAGACCTTCTTGAACTTGCCTTGCTCAACCGCCTCAGCAAAGGCAGGATCAAGATCACCAACTTCCGCAATCAGACGCTCTCCATCGCTGTCATAGGAAAAGCTCTGCACCCAGCCATAGGCCGGATCATTGGTTTTGGGATGGCCCACCACAACCGGCACCGGGTTGTTCGCCGCATCATAGCGTTCAGCCAGTGCGCTCAGATCGTCAGCGCTGGTGCTAAACGACGTACCCGCCATGCTGGTAAACGTGCCAGGGCGAAAAACCTCAATACTTTTGGTGCTGCTGGTGCTTTGCTTGTTTGGCACGGGCCTTGTCTCCAACGAGTAATCTCAAGTTGGATGCAGACTGCCAGTTTAAGATAACCCTTGCGCCGGAACACTTCCGACGCGGGAAACGTCAAGCGCGAATACCCTCAAAGCCAATGAAGGGATAAGCACCTCAGTATTTGCTTACACACCACGGTGGTGGGAACGATGGGTCGAGGCAGCCGGTTAAACCATTGTTAAATGAGTTTCTAACGCGGCTCTAACGGTAGGTACTGGCAAAGCTGGTGTCATTGGTGCGCAAGGCCTGCTCCGCGCACCACAGCGTTTTAAAACCGAGGCAGCTTTGTGATCAGTCATAAGCAGTACAAAGAGAAGAGTATGGGTGAAATCAGAGACAGAATCGAAGAGTGCTATCACGAACAAGCTTATGCCTCCAATGAGAGGTCTCGGATTGCTACTGCCATCAGCGCCTTCAGCCATAAGATGCAATCTTGCATGCGGGCAAACATCGGAATCAAAGAAGGGTGGAATGATCTTCACCACTTTCCAGAGCGCGAATTGAAAAAGAACCTACTGGTAGCAGTCGTTGAAGAAGATTGGGTGTCTGTAGGTTGCTACGCCATGATAGCAAATGAACGGAAGTGAACTGGTCCACAAAATTCAGAAAACGGTAGTGCTTCATTAGCACTCTCCCAACTTCAATCTAATCTTCTTTCATTCCTTTGGCGGATGCCCCCAAGAAAATAAGTTCGTAGGTGTTGAGTTTCTTGCAAGATAACAGTGCTTGTAGCAACGTAAACCCAATAAATTTATGGGGCAATTATGAAGAATCAATTTAAGGGACACTTTAGTACGAGTGACGCGGGGCTCAAGAAGGTCTGGAAGGAAGGTGTTTTCGTTTTCGACGCAAATGTTCTTCTCAACTTCTACCGTTATTCCGAAGGAACTCGTAAACAATTCCTCGGCCTGCTTAAGAAGGAGTGCAAGCGTTGCTGGCTGCCTGAACAGTGTGGGGCGGAGTACCTTTCACGTCGTCTAAAGGTTATTTCAGATCAGGTTAAAAAATACACCGAGGTGAGCAGCAAGCTGGAGGGGTTGCAAACTGAATTTGATGGTCAGAAAGGGCACCCTTTCCTAGAATCCGATTCCTTAAAGGGCTTAAAAAAAACCATAACAGACTTGAAGTCAGAGCTTAGCCAAAGCGAAAAAGACGTTACCGGCTGGATTAATGAAGATCCGATTAAAGAAGCGATAGCAGAGATTTTCGAAGGCCGGGTTGGGGAGCCTCTCACTGGAGATGAGTTGGAGAAGGTTTTTAGCGAGGGGGAAGATCGCTATGAACGCAAAATCCCCCCCGGATATATGGATGCAAACAAATCTCCCAATGCTAAAACTATAGAGGATAAAAAGCGCAAGTTCGGAGATTTGTTGTTCTGGAAACAAATCCTTGCGATGGCAAAGGCCGACAAAAAACCCATAATTCTCATAACTGACGATAATAAGGAAGACTGGTGGCTCTCAGCCAATGGGCGGACTGTCGGTCCCCGACCCGAGTTGCTAGGTGAGTTTTGTTCAGAAACCGAGCAAGAGATGCTCATTTACACTCCGTTTCGGTTTTTGGAGCTTGCGAAAAAGAATTTAGGCGAAAAAATTACTTCGACTGCCATTGAAGAGGTGAAAGAGGAGGAAAAGAACCGCGACCAGGGAGTTACAAGTAAATACAAATATATGCTCAAATACTACGAAGATGTGAGTGCCGAATTCCAAAAGTCCGTAATCGATAAGCTTCCCGACAACACTACTTTCTTAATCAACAAAATCAATAGTGTTAAAGAAAAGCAACGCAAGTTTTTAATTCTCCAGCTCGATAAACTTAACGGCGATCTTTTGAATTTGCAGTTGCTAAATAAAGCCTACAAATCCAATCCAACTGACCATTTAGCTTCAGGTCTTGCCATTGGCTTGAGAGAACTAAATTCTAATTTGCTAGAATTGAAACGGAGATCGGAAAAGTTTAATGGTGGCGAACGTCTAAATGAGATGATTACTAATTTTGATATTGATGTCATGCTCTTGGAAAGTGAATCTGAAGATATCTTGGCATCGGTACAGGATGTATTTGTTGAGACGGCATGGGATGTCGACTAGGGAAGCAATGTTCCCGCACCTTTGGCTTCTATATGTACAGAACACAAAAGCCCTGCGAAATGAGCGGGGCCTTTGTGTTTCGGAGTTAATCTAAATTTCAGTAGTCTTCGCCTTTGCCATGAACTACGGACGAAGATAATCGTCCAGCGTCTCTTTCACCAGTTCCATATCCCCGCGCCCAATACCGATATAAGGCCGTGCCGGGATCACCACTTTCTTTGCTGAAATCCTTCCGCCTCCAAACGGAATGAGCAGGAATGGCATACGGCGCGGCCTGATGGTTGCGCCATACTGGTTCACCCAGACCTTGGGGTGGTTGAGGTTGGTGCCGACCTCAGCTTTATCAGAGGACGTGTTTTTATGGATGGAGCGGAACAGTTCCCCACTATCGCGCAGTATCCCGGATTTGGAGCGCCGATTATCCAGCGTGATGGGATGAAGCGCAGGCCAGCTTGAGCCGTCCGGGGACTTCTCTTCGCGGATCCGCTCACGGGTCTCATCCAGCAACACTTCCCCGATGATGTCATGCACGGTGGTGCTGTCTTCCAACCGACCCGCAACATCTGCAATTTCTCGGTTCATATCGCTTTCATCAAATGTCAAAGTGATCATTGAATTTCCCCTGATTTGGGCTTATGTTAGTGAAGAGTGATGACAGCTCTTGTGGTGTATGAACAGCGGCGCTGGCTGTACCGTAAAGACCATGAGGGTGGCGACCGACACGCCAGATAGCTTGCCCATCACTCGTTTTTCTTCCCACGCCTATAAAGCAGTGCACCAGTCCGTTGGTTCTCAAGATATTTCGGACTCGGGTTGTTGTTTGCGCCTTTGGTTGGATTAAACGCCGTCTGACCTTCCCACCCTTTGCGGGTGAAGGTGAATGAGGCAAAGCCAGCAGCCCCTTCAAAATACCGCAGATACCGGCGCACAAGGATGGCATGCCCTAGCTCATTGGCGCTCCAGTCCACCCAGATCTCATCTGGGTTCGCCAGAGTTGCCGCCAGATAGGTCATATAGATCTCACGGCCAAACTTCTTCACCTTCCATGCACCAGCCCCGTTCTTAAACAGATCATCTGAAACGGTCAGGATATGCCCGGCCTTATCGCGAACCGCCTTTGGCTTGCCGATCTGTGCCCCAAACGGTTCTAAAAACGCCTCGACATAGGTTTCCTCAGGTAAGTCCGGGGCCAACGGTTTGACCGGTGCAGGCACGCTGATCTCATCAAGCGGTGTCAGGTCCGGTTCTGGCTTGGGTTTTGAAGGCTTGAAAGATGGCGCGGGTCTGCCTTGTTTGGGTGGACCTTGCGGCGGGTCGATTAGGGCTGGCTTGGGCCGCAGTGGTTTTTGCAGCTCTTTGGGCACCAGTCCTTCAGACCACGTTTGTCCCGGCGCGTAACCCCAGCCCATACCCACGTCTTTTGGGTAATTTATCAGCTCACCCGTGCCCGGATCTGTAGTGATTGTGTAGGCAATACTTGGGGCCACGTCTGGTCCGTCTTTCCCAAGGCGTTTGAGTTTGGCCTTGGAGACGGGCCGCACACCACACCCACACAGCCAGTCATTGGGCGGGTAATGCGTGTTCCACCACGGATCATTGGCAGGTAGCACCAACCCATCCCACGCCTTATGAGCAGCCCGCGCTGTCACAGGTATGCGCTCTAACGCATGGACGTATTGCCAATAAGGGAAAGCCTTGCGCACCGCCGGTTCGTTCATCTGCTTGTAACGACCGGCAGCATAGGCGGTTTTCAGGTTGGTCTCATAGATCACTCGGGCACGCCATACCCGCTTGCCGTTGTGATCCCAGCCGTGGCGCTTCACGATTGCATCAAACTCATCCTGAAACCCCGGATGATACGTGTCATCCTTATCCAGCCAGCCCTTAAGCGGTGTGCCTTTGGCAATGGCACCATCAATGGCCTTTTGGAAGTCTTCCAGCAGCGCGTCTTTTGTTGCGCCTGCTACGACAAACGAGCGATCATGAGCGTGATGCATGGCATCACTCCATCGCTTTGTGGGCAGTTTTACCTTCTGGCGTTGGAACTCCAGCGCCTCAGTAAAAGGTTCAGCAAACTCAGCGCTTGCCTCATCCTGTTTATCTAGTTTTTTTTTGAGCCTGTGGGCGTGATGCCGGTCTCATCAATGATATCAGAGCGGCCCTGAAGCTCGGCAAGCATAACCGCATCACTTAAAAGGTTGCCAAGTGGATCAACCTCAAGCCCCGGATAGGTATCAAGCAAGGCTTGTGATGCGCCCGCGTAATCTTCCGCCTCTTCAAGCTTGACTTTGATCTCGTCAATCCAGTTATGTATCTTTGGCCCTGCAAGCTGTTCCAGCTGAGTAACCAGATGATCAACGGGACCTGCATCACCTGTCGCAAATTCTGAACTTTCCTGTTTGCCGCCGCGTTTGGTGGCTGGACCATCGGCAGTTAGCGGGATCTTGTATTTGACAATCTCTGTTCCCAAAACATTACCCAGCCATTGATCAACATCCTTAGGCTCAAAGCCTTGCAGGCGCGTGGCGTCCAAAATACGTAAAGCAGATTGCTGCACCCAGCGCACTTTGCGCTCAACATCCGCCTCATCGCTTTGGTTGCGAGGCCGGGGCCGCCAGACCTTGGGCGGGTTGGCAGCAGGCCAGTTGAGTTCACTAATCCACGTAATGAGTGTGGAATTCAGGGTTTCACAAATCTGGTCGCTGTCATCATCAACAATACCATCGGTTTCATCGGCATGAGTTTGGGAGGCGGCACGCGAGCCTTGACCTTTGACACCTGTTGCAAGGGTTGATCCCAGAACAACTTCTGCAGTCTGCTCATCCCAGTAACGGCACCAGGCTTCATATCCTGCCTCTCCAGAGCGGGTGGCTTCCAGAAAATCAACCTCAGTGCCAATGGGGGCAACCAACGCACCCTGGCTAACCATTTGGCGCAGCACGCCAAGCAGTTTGTCCTGCTCTTCCTTAGATGTTCCATGAGCGTATTTGCCAAAAGGGATTGGACTTGCGAACTTGTCCATGAACTTCATCCAGAAGGCCACGCCCTCGCGCTTGAACAAGACATGCCAGAACAACACAGAACCAAGCCCATGACCAAACGGATTGTTGGCGTTCGCATCAAAGCGATGCACTATGAACTTGCGTTCTGGCAGTTCCTCGCCTTCTTCGCGGTTATCGAGTGTCAGCAATCTGATGCGCCAGTCCGCATCAAACGTAAACCGCATAGGGTTTTGATCCTTTATTTTGAGCGGTGCAATCATGCCATCTGTATTGCGGAACCAGACGATCTCGGCAACGGAAAACCCTTTTAAGATTGCTTTGAGAAGCGCTTTGCAGATTGCATCAAATGGCAATGCCTTCAGGATCGCCTCAACCCCTTCAGCAGCCGTGATATCTATCGCCTCATCACTTGCAGGCTCAACCTGCCATTCACGCCGTGTGACCTTGGAAATGCGCTTGGAAAGAGCGGTGCGTGCCCGTGCGTCCTGCAGAACCTCATCATATAGCTTCAGGCCTTTTTTCTCGCCCTTGGCTTCAAGCGTTGGGTCCTGAGGCTTTAATATATCGGAGTAGTTTTCAATCGTGATGTCGTTTCGTGCGGTCGCAATCAGCTGTCCGCCCTTAATCGGAACACTGGCCGGGGCGGCCTGCTTAGCCAGATTGCTATCAGCCTTAGCCGTTCCGTTTGTTTTTTTGGTTTTCTTACTCATAACCGATAGCCTCCAAGGAGTGAGCCGTGTGCTGATGGTGCGGTGGTAAAGCTGGTTGAACTCAGCGTGGTAAAGGCCATCTCCAACGTGTGTTTCCAAAGCATCTCAAGGCAATCAGGGCCATCATCATGGTCCGCATTGGGCCATTGCTGGAGTTGATCAATGAGAACTTTCTGTGAATTATGCAGCCGGATGAGGCCGTCCTTGATGGGGATTTGAAGTCGCTCAATCCTCAGGTTCTTATCTGTAATGGGCATTACCGGATAAGCAGGCAGCGCCAGACCAGACAGGGCGGCCTGCTTCATCAGTTCAGTGCGCAGCATCTCCTGAAACTGTACCGCTTCCACAAACCACATCTGACAGCCGTATTCGCGGTGGAACGCCAGCGCATCAGCAATAATCAGGTCAGGCGTGCGTTTGCGAATGGAGGCTTCCACCAGATCTATGCGACCGGTTTCCTTGTCATACCCGCCCACCAGAATTGCCGATGGATCCCGGTTCTTGTTGAACTTGCCAAGAGAGGGATCAATCGCGCCGAAGAACATAAGTTGCGGCTCAACGCGAACAAAATAAGTAATGTTCTGGAACGGGTTATCATCAGAGACAGGACGGTTCTGATATTCGCTTTCAAAGGCTGAGTGTGATCCTGCCCGTTCTTTCATCAGATAAAGCAGAGTGTGGTTGTCGGGCCAGTTGAGAACCGCACCTCGGTCTAATTCTGTTTGGTGTGCACAATAAAACGCATCTGCGGCAGGCTCGCCTTCGTTTAAGTACACTTCTTCCCATGTATCCCACAGGTCTATGCGTTCCGGCCATTCCAATACCGCCCGAAACTCAGTCTTCTGCCAGCCCGGTTTCTTGGCAAAGCGCACAATAACCGCATCAAAGTGCAGCACAGTGCCTGCATAAAGCACGTCCATGGAGCCATCTGTGGGGCCAAGCTTCAGCACAGCTTTTAAAACCCAGCTTTCAAGCTTGTCGCGCTGTTTGGGGCTGGTCACATTCTCATCGTTTTCAATATCATCTAAAATAGCAAGGTCAGGCCGGTACGGACCATGGCGGCGACCACGGATCTTCTTGCCCGTACCAAAGCCTTCCACCTTGATGTTGTTAGCCGTGATGATGTCACCTTCGCGCCAGACCCGGCCCGGCCCCATGGCCTTTGCAAAATCATAGGCAAGGCGCGGATTGCTCTCTAACTCAGCCTTGAGTGCTTCGAGCATGACGGCGGCTTGTTCAAAGGCATCCATAATAAGCACGATGTAATGCTTCAGGCCCATGACAATGCAATAGAGTGGGAAAATCAGACTGATATGAGTGGACTTGGCAGACCCACGCGGGGCAATCACCAGTTTCCGTTCGCCCTTGTTTGAGTAAACAATCAGTGGCAGCTCTTCATAAAGATGCTCATGCAATCGGCTCGGGGCTTTAGCCAGATAATGAGGAAAGTAAGTTTCGGCAAAAAAGCGATAGCCGGTCGCAGGATCTGCCACACATGCGAGGCGGCTTTTGCGGGCTTTAACATCAACCGGGAATGCCTCAACTTCCAGCTCTATCTTCTGGCGGAAATCCTCCGCCATCTCAGCAAGCGATGTTTTAAAATCCTTAGCGCTGAGCTTTTTTGTTTTCGCGCTCATCCATAGGCCTCCGCCAGATAGTCACCGAAGGGTTCAAGCACTTCCAAAAAGATCTGGGCATGGCTGGGATGATGTTTCTGGATGAACTTTGCAAGGCGCTGCAACACATCCTGCGCAATACCGAGTTCAGATAATTTAGGGGCAACCCGTCCAGCAGAAGAAACCATCTTGTTAAAAGCGTCTGAGAGCGAGGCCATGAGTTTTACTTTCTCAGGAGGCTCAATTTCCCCAGAGGCCTTGATCTGTTCAATGGTCATTTGGAACATGGTGACAAAGTCCTCAACCACAGTCGCAACCACCGCTTCCAGGCCTTCTCCAGCAAGCGCGTTTGCAGAGCGGGCCACGTCCCAGTTATCACCGTTCGTTGCTGCCTCTTTCTTCCACCGGCGTAAGGTGCTCTCACTGACACCGATGGTAAACGCAACAGTCGGGATTGCCTGCCGTTCAAGTATGAACAAGCGCCGGGCCTTGCGCTTCTGGTCTGCCTTAGATGGTTTCTTGCTCATTCAGGCACCAATTTTATCTTTGATGAATGCAATGCCAATAGAGACCACTGAGGCGGCAATTACACTATTGACAACCGATTTGGTCTCCACTGCACGCAGGCGCGTATCATGTTTATCAAGGCGATCATCCACGCTATCAATTTTCTTATCGATGCCCTGCAGGAGCCCTTTAATCTCTCCAAGTTCCCGCGCCAGATGTTCCGACATTAACGAGCCCTCCGGGTGTTTGCGCCGCGTATGGCTTTTTCAAACGGGCGGGTGAGGAAGTAAGCGCCGACAATCCATCCGGCCCACTCATTGAGTGGTTCTGGCAGCGCGGCTACATTCCAGTCAAAGTGAAACAAGCTGTCGGCAACAATGGCCCCGGACCAGATTACAATCGGCCAGGCGAATGCTGGACGGATCATGGCCGTCACCCACCAGCCTTGCTCTGCCAGCACGATGTCGCGGGCTGCACGGCGGCTATCCAACTCGGCGCGGATCTCTTCACTTGTAACAGTTGCACGAATACGAAGCGCTTCGTTTTCGCTCTTGGCTTGGGTTTCAAAGAAACCCAGCACCCGGTCGAGTACGCCGCCGCCAAGTTTATTCAAAGCCCACACAGCACCTTTAAACAATAAGCTCATCCTACATGCCTCCAGCTCTGTGCATCTGCAAGGCGGCGCTGTTTGATGCCCCGTGCCAGATACCAGATTCCAAATCCGGCAGCAGCAATCAGCACCCACTTGTTGCCCGAGACAAACTCCATCAGCGGGGCGAGCTGATACCGAAGCTGGCTGAGCTGCTCAGCGCCGGTGCCAAATCCTTCCAGTAACCCTTGAGTGGTCTCGCCCATGGCGCTGGCACCAAGGCCTGTACCCATCAGCACTTGCCCAATACGCGTCTGGCCATCTGCTTTTTTAATGGTCTGGGAACCGTTCTTACGCAGGTCTTTCACCGAGAGGGTGCTGCGATCCTGTCCGGCTTTCTGATTGTGGGGGACGGCTTGCTCCAGTGTCGTCTCTGTTAGGGGCCCGACAACGCCATCCGGCTTTAAACTGTGATCCACCTGAAGCGACACCACAGCCCGCCGCGTGGTCGGGCCGAAGTCACCATCAACCGGGCACACATAACCAAGCGCGGCCAGACGTTTCTGCAGGGCTTCAATCCGGTAACCGGAGGAACCGAGGCGCGGATAACCCGTAGCAAGACTTTGGGCGTTAGATCGCGGCTGATCTTTCTCTAAAAAGCCAGAGGCCGGGGACGCAAGGGCGGCAAACTTTGCATAGGCCTGCTGGAGCAGACCAGCGTAATAGTCAACCTGACCTTTGCCGTTATAGATCCGGGCAATCGCGCGAAAGTCTTTGGCTCGCAGAGCATCGCGCAGGCCGGAGTTTTCGAGAAAGGCAAGAAAGGCTTTCACCTGAGCTTCGGTACTGGAGGCCAGCCCTAAAACAAATTCCTGAGCACTGCGATACCCACACTGCGCAAAGTTAAAGCCCATGATCTGGGCAAGACCATAGGAGCAGGATTTAAGGGCAGCGGTAACATCAAGATCCGCCATGGCTTGCAGACGGTCCCAGCGGGCATCAGAGCCGGACTTACCAAGCCCTTTGTAATTTGCTTTCTTCCAGCGTTTTGCCGCAAGCCCCAGCGCCACAGCTCTTCCGCGTTTGGATTTGGGAAGTTCACGATAAAAGACGTGTTTTTCTGGAAGGAGGATCAGGCGACCGTCGCGGTCGTAAGACGCTCCCTTGCTTTCAACGTCCAGAACCGCTTGTAAAACAGCCATCTCGCAGCCCAGCCGGTCAGCCTCGCGGCGCAAGAGAGTGTCTGTGTGTGTTTCAGCGCCGTTGCTGCTGCGTAATTGTTGGACAATAGACATGAGGCCCGCCTCAGTTTGATAAGTACTGGGGCGAGCCTCATAGTTTCTTGCAATTTTTGCGACGGAACAGTTCCGCAAGTTCTGATCTAATCATGGGAGGCGTTCAAAAAATCCTCCAGATCGACCTGGCGGTCATCATGAATTTTCCGCCGTGGCAACGGCTTGCCAGAAAGCAGGTTGCGGACATGGCGTTCTGAGACTTTTAATTCCAGTGCAATCTCAATTGTGCTTTGGCCTTCACCGCGAAGCTGAAGGGCTGCCCGGCGCGTATCTGTTCGGCCAATATGGGTTGGGACATAAAACTTGTTGCCTGCAAAATCCTTGATCAACCGCTCTGCTTTCTCCCTGTCAATGCGAGCAAGCGGATTGTTTGCACTCCAACGGGCTGGCACCTTAACCTCAACGCCGGGTAGTTTGTTCAAAAGCTCCTGCGCAACATCATCACCGCAAATAGCTTGAACATCCTCCATGTCTTCTGTCAGGTGTAGCGGAGCAAGCTGATCAGACATGACGAGCCTCCTTGTTAGAGGCAAGCTGAGCCTCGGACACCATCACGGTCACCACAGCGCCGCCTTCCAGAACATAACGCACACCATCGCGGCGCAGACCTTTTGCACCAACCTGCAGGGCGTTCTCAGTTTCGCGGTAGATGTGTAGGCGCACCATCTGGACATCAATGTCCAGCACCCGTTCCAGATAACGCAGCACCGCATGGTCGGTCACAGGGACAAATTCAGCCATATGCGCACCCTCCAACCATCACAAAACCCATTGCGAATATAGTCGCAACCTGAGAGAGTAAAGACCAATTATTGCACGCTCTATTAAGAAGGTTATGTTTGTGTGTTTTATGCTCGTTCTTGCTGCTCTGCTGGTTGCCTCTAACGTTCAGGCTCAAATGCCAAACCTTGAACCCTGGCAAGAAAAAGCAATGGAGAAGGTTTTCGAATACCACCGCATCGAAAAAGCGCAGTGGAATACACTGGATCAATTTATGCTCCACTCCTCGTCCGTCGGGATTGCTTGGAAGGTCGTGATTGAGGACCTCATGTGCAGGGGATTGTTCGCAAGTATCGGAAAGCCCGAAGGGCATGAGTTTGTTGTTTCTGTTTATCATACCGATACCAACGATTTTCTCGGAATTGCCCGTTGCCGCTAAAATCATCCTGCCAGCCTCCCTTCAATTACTTTGAGAGCTTCAATCAGGGGGCTGGCTTGCGAATAGGTCAGCCACTCGGGATCATCCACATCACTGCGTTTCTTCACAAAACTGCGTAAGGCGTCCTTGTAGGGCGTTTGCCAATACCCCAGACCATCAAGGCTTTTTGCAAGAGCAAACAACATGCGTACATGTCCCTTGTCAGATGCGGGACGGAATGAACCGCCCCGTTTTACAGGTTTCCAGCCAAGCCGTTTGAACTCGGTAACGACGCGCAAACACTGTCCCTCGCTTAGGCCTTTTGCACTGCGTTTACCCGTCACCCGCTCCAGCACATCCCGGTAACTGTCCTCATCAAGTGCCAAGGCCTTCTTTGCAATATGAATTTGTGCAAGATACCGGCTCATTGAAATTCTCCTTAAGAAATTGGCTCGGCCATGCCGAGGGCGTGAAGGTAGAGGTCGAGAATACTTTCTTCTTCCTCCCGCTCGTGTGGCTTGCGTTTGCGTAGGGAGACAATCTTGCGCATGACTTTCACGTCAAAGCCGTTGCCTTTGGCCTCTGCGTAAACATCCTTGATGTCGTCAGATATTACCTTCTTCTCCTCTTCCAAACGCTCAACGCGTTCAATAAATGTGCGGAGTTGATCGACTGCGACGCCACCTGTATTGCTCATGATACGGCTCCTGTGCGGTTGGCTGGGCACCCGATGGGACACCCGTTTTTCATATCAGTTGCGGTGGTATAGTGCGGGGTTGGACCATCATTGTGGTTTACTGAAACTGTCCCGGTGACGAGGTGTCCGCGACGGCTCCAGTAACCCCTGATGAGTTCGAGGCGCTCTTGTTCACGTTGCCGGTCATATCTCATTTGCTGATAGTTCATGATACCCTCACGCCTTCGCCAGATTGATGGTAATCTGCTGCCAGTCATCTTCCGGGCCTTGCCGCTTATGCACGGTGAGGTAGGTTTTGCTACCAATAACCCGCATGGCTTCGCGCAGGGTCTTCATGGCAGTTACCCAGCGCGCATCTTCGATTTTGAGCCGCATCAGCCGGTAAATTTCAGTCCGGTTGATCTGTCCGTCATTGTCAGTATTAAAAGCATCCGTAATCAGTGCTCGGATTTCAGGGCGCGCACCCGCAGACCATTCATTCAGGCACACGTCAATCTGCTCTTTTGCTTGTGTGATTTGCGCGCCAAAGGCATGTTGTGGCTGCACTCGGACGCTGACCTTGAATTGCGCATCAAGCGAATAATAGGTCTTGTTGCCCTTGGCTCCGCCTTTGGTAAAGCCTTCTTCAGCACGGGCAGCATCCAAATTGCCAAGGTCATCATAGGTGTGCCCTTTAAAACGAGCCACTTGGCTGGCCAGCCGTTGCGCGTGGTGGGCAATTGTGCGCACACACTCATCTTCCAGAGCGTCAGTATCTGCCACCAGCTCCACTGGGATCAGTGCTCCCATGCCATCGCGCATATACCGGTTACCCTCAAGCTCAACTGTCCCAGCGTTTATTGCCGCTTCCAGTGCGGGGTCCATGGTATGAGTTGAGCCGTTCGCTTCATGTGTCATGGTCATTTCCTTTTTGAATACATTTTGGGTCCCGGCTCAGTGTCGGGAAAATAACAATCTTGGGATCGTTGAAATGAGCGTCTTCAAGTGGTGTCATCTTGCTTTTTGCAAGGCGCTCCAACTGCTCAGCCAGTTCAGTTCCGGTCAGCAGAGTTTGTGCAAAAAGGTCATGCGCTTCCGGGTCCATGACCTCATTGCAGCGTGAAATCAGAAACAGAGCACGCAGTTCTTTCAGGAGGCCGCTTAACATGCTGCATCCTGTCCAGTCCGGGAGGTATTCAGCGAGCAGCGCTGGCAGGCGGCCCAATGACGCAGGGCTGCAGGATCACTTTGGGGGACAGACCGGCAGGAATATTTTTGACAATCCTCAAAGCTGATATCTTTGCCAAGATGCGGGCACATAATCCGGTCACAGAACCGCTCAACAGCACGGCGCTCAAAGCGGTCTACGCGCCCGCCATTGTCGGTAAGCCGTCCAGCCAGATAAAGACTGACAGCGGTACGTGAGACGCCCATGGCATCCGCCACTGCCTTTTTACTGCCAAGCGTTGCTACCTGTTCTTCAATTAGGTCGTGTACGTTTATTTGCATGCCACAACCTCCCCATTTGAAGTGAGGTTGAAATCAAGTAGGATAGCCTTTTTCTGACTCCAGACCGGAGCAAGCGGGCCGGTATCGCGGATCAGTCGAAAGCGTCTGAAGCCATTTGAATAAGGCTTGGTACTCCTTGCCTTAACTGGCAAGATTGTCAGATACCCGGCCTGATACAGCGAGCGAAGATAACGCTGGAGATTGCTTTCTGGTTGTTTGTCAGAGGGCTGAGCTGCCACCAGAATAATATCTGAGACCGTAAATGCACCTGACATTTTCATCACGTTCCATGCCCGTTGCCGTAAGGAATTTCGGCGTGGGCTACGGCGGTGTATTTGCACTCTTGTGCTGCCACCTATCGGAATGACCAAGCCCTCATCAGCAGCTTTTTGACCCGATTGTGTAAGCTGGTAACAACCACGCTCTACACGTTCCAGATATCCTTTTATGATCAGAAAACCCGCAGCCTCAATGATCTGTTTGCGGGAGAGCGAAAAAGTGGCATCAGCGTCCAGCATATCAAGCGTCTGGCAGTCCCCACCTTTTAATTGATGCAGGAGTGTCGTGGAGATCAGGGAATTAGCCATCACAGCGCCCCCGGAACCATGATGGGGCGGTTTGAGGAGCGATCATTGATGATTGCAACACCAGCCATCTCTCTCATGGTCAGGCCCTCCTCACCGGGAGGATTGAGAAACCCGTGGCGTTCAATATTGGCAATGGCTTCCAAGATTTCACGGTTATAACCGCCAGATACTTTGTGAACGAGCTTCAACAGATCATCAGCGACGCGAACCTCACAGCGCCCGTCAATCAGCCCCCGCACATCTCCTTGACTGCATTTTTCAAATCGAACTTTCTGTGAGACGCGGGAGGCGACCTGCGGAAACCGTGTCAGGTTATCATTGACCTTGCCCATACCCACCAGAATGACGGGCAGCTCAATCATGTCGGATATATCGCGGATGGTTTCCAAAATTGCCGATTTACTGGAGACATGATCCGCCTCATCAATCACAAGACCAAACGTCTTTCTTTCATTGCCAGCGGTGTCTCGTCGCCCGGATAGTTCTTCAAGCGCCTTGCAGTACTTTTTCTGGAAAGCATGGGGTGGGTGCACCCCCATTGTTTCAAGCAGTTCGGTCATAAACCAGCTCGGTGTCCATTCTTTCTTGGCCCGCAGGTATATGCTGCCCGTCTGGCCGACCCAATTTTTCAACGTGGTTGTTTTGCCAAGTCCCGGCAGTCCGTCCACGACCACCAGACAAGCCTCCTGTGCGCCCCGTTCAGTCAGGGCAGTCAGCGCGTTCAAAAAGCGCTGCACGTTGGAGGTCTTTACAAAGTCATTCCGCATCTGTTATTTCCTTGAGGGTTGGTTGGTTGCGTTAAGCAGCGGCACGGAGGAGAGTTCGAAGGCTATCTGTGTCGATGCCAAGCGCTTCAAATAGGTCCAGATAAGTCCTGTTGGTCATACAGTCCGACAGGATTTTTTTGTCGAGATCAGTCATCTTTTCAGGATTATCCAGGACCCAAACGGCAAGCTCTTCTTTGGACTTAAATACTGGCCTGCCGGATCTGGTTATAGGTTGTGGTTTTGGTGCCTCAATCGGGTCCGCCAAATGAACGACGTTCTCCGTCCTTGCTGGTGGTTCCATCACGACTGAAACGAGGTCGGCATCAGTACTGGCTTCAAAGCCGGGAGCCGAGGCAAACACTTCCATTGGCTGCTCGCCGGAGTGCTCCATGAGATAGCCGGGGCGTTGTTCCTGCTCGACACGGCGTAACCTGTTTTCCAGTCGCTTTGTTGCCGTCTTGGCCTTCTTCTCGCGGGCGGTATCGATAACCGGCTTGGGGAAGTAGGCTTGGCTGTTGCCCTCAAACTTGGCAGTGCAGATCAGTGCGCCCGGTGTCTCAACACCTTCCACATAATCAAGCTCACGCACCCACACCTGATGAGCATCAAGCATGTCGTAGCAAACCATAACCTCACGGTGGTCATAGCGCTCCAGCTCCAAAGCAAAGTAGCGGTTCGTCTCAATGGTAACGAGACCGCGAGTAACCTTGCGCCGAACTGCAGGGCGGGACAGATCGTCCGCATCTTCCTGACAAAGCCGCACAGCCTGAAAGTCATTTGCTTCAAACTGAGCCCAGCATTCATTCGGCGACATACGCCGCTTGCGACCGGTGATTGGATCGCGCATCTCGGCAAGGCCAGAATGAGGGCGCTCATTGTAATATTGCAGGGCGCTGTCAAAGATTTTGAGGAAGCCATTCCAGCTGATCAGAAGGTCTGAACCGCCTTTTTCCTTCAGGTCTTTCTTGATGGTCTTATGCAGCTTTAAAGCCGCTTCCCGGTCCAGATCCGTACCTGTATAGCTTGGTAGTGTTTTTGCCAGGCGGGTGTAAACTGATCCATTGAACCGCTCGATAACACCGCGAGCCTGTGAGTTGTAGGCGATGCTGTGCTCTTTGTGCGTACCAAGGCGGGCTAACATGCCCACAGCAGCCTCATCCAGCAGCTGGTTTTTGTAACCTTTACCGTTATCAACGTAGAAGATAGCTGCCACACCATTCGACATACTGGCATTACGCAGGGCTTCAGATACGTCATAGGCTTTTTCATTAAGCCCGATGGAGTAGCCCACACATTTGCGGGTCGCCACATCCAGAATTGAGGTGATCTCCGGGCGCATTGGATTGCCCGAAAATGGATGTGCGACAAAGGCATCAAACGTTTTGCCATCACCGGTATAAATATCGGTTGGCTCCAGCCCCTCAGTAGAGCGGCTCACATAGACCTTGCGGGCTTTGAGTGCCAGTACACCTTCACGTCCCTTATAGGCAGCAATCGGGTCTGCTTTCTTCAGTTTCGTTAGATATCGTTTCACCTGATCGTAACTGGGAGCGTGTGTGGGCTCAATCAGACTGGCCCGGTACTGGTCCAGTGCCAATGCTACCGTTGGCTTGCGCGGGTCCGCATAAAACTTCAGGAAGCCCGGCGCCCATTCGTAACGGGAAGCATTGAGCGCATCCTGTTTACGTTTGCCGGGGATCAGGCCAGCAAAGCCGCATTCCTTAAACGCCTTGCGCCAGTTGTAAATAGCGCGGCGGGAGATCCCGGTGCCCTTGTCCTTGGCAGTGCGAACGAGCTCAAGTAGCTGGTTTTCATCCGGGGTCAGCACCTCTTGGCTCAGCAGTACTTTCACCTTGACGGCTAGGTCACACACGGCCTTGTCATAGGCCATACCGCGCATGACCAGTTGTTCCAACATCTGCAAAATTTGTTTGCGGGCTTCAGCAGCACGGCGCTGAGCGCCATCGGCATCAGCAAGAGCCACCTTTGTTTTTGCGGGTGCGTTTGTCTGCACAACATTCACAACCGCGTTAAGACGCTCGATGTTAAACCGAGCCCCTAACGCTTTGCGAGCTGGCTCCGGCAGCAAATCAATATGGTATTCCCAGCCACCACCACGACCAGAACGTTTGCGGGCGAGCGTGGTGGACTGCCAGTCTTCCCTGCTTGCTAAGGCGTTAATATTTCTTTTTGTATTCGGAATTCCCACCAAATCCAGCTCAGAGAATTCCTGAGCGTTGTACCACTCGCGCTTTGCCCCATTGTCCAACAGGGCTGGAACTGTTCCGCTCATTGCTGGACCCTCATTTCTTTATCTATTTGCCGGATCATCTTTTGGATGAGCTTTTTCTGTTCTTCCATAACCTGCCGTTCAATGAGTGGCAGGTACTTCCGGTCAACCACGACCATGTCCGTGCGAGCCAGAAACTCGTTAAGCAACTCTTTTGATTTCAAGACGGAAATGAGACTGATTAAGCGATACCCGGAAATATTGCTGGCTTCCCGCGCTTCGCTCGCCCACGCATCCAGACTGTCACGGCTGATAGATTCCCCAAGATGTACAGACAGAGCTGCTGCAATCTCCTCACGGCTGCGTCCGTCTTTTTTCATGGCTTCAGAAAGAGCGCGGCAAACCTTGCCGGAGGGTGATGCGGAACGAACCCGCGCTGGCTCAAAACGGGCTTCCACCTGCGGTGGCTGCCAGTTCAGCAAATCATCAGTTTGTTGGCAACGGATGGTCCTCATAGCGGGTATCCCGCACGGTAAGAGGCCACCGCGACACACAATACCCAGACCCAAAGAACAAACGCTGAAGTGAACACACCAATGGCAAGCGCACTTGCAATGTCTTTGATGTGATTGTCATGTCCTGCGCCATAATCAAAGCGGCTGTAAAACTGCAGGGCAGCGCACTGTGTCAGAGGAACAGTTTTCATGCCGCCACCTCTGCCTCGGAGAGAGGAGTGTCAGCATGCAGCTGCTTTTTCTGACTTGCGCTAGGCCCGTGCAATTCGCTATCGTAGATTACATGGGGTGACGACGCTTTGCGATGTGGCCATAACTCGTCCACTGGAATACCAAGGAATTTAGAGATAACACTTGCGCCGATGCCTGTTCCGGTTTTAAGCGCTCTGGAAAGAGTGTTGCGGTGGACCTCTTTTTGTCGGGCCAATTGTTCGATGGTCATTCTATGCCGATGTAGCTCGGCCTTTATGGTATGTTCATCCCAAGTCATTTGGGAATTACGCTTAGCCATTGGAATATCCTCATTAAAAACGGTCTGTTACAGCAGCCGTTTTTTTTGAACCTTGAACCTGTGCACCCGCATTATGTGGTTGCACGTTGCTTATGCTGATAATAACGATTTAAATCGAGTAGTCTAATTAAAATCGACATCATCCCACTAATTAAAATCGATATACTGTGGATCATCTCGAATATAATCGACTTATCAGTTAGTTATGAAAAATGGGATGCTGATATGGAACCGGGACCAACTCATCCCACTTTTCGAATAGAACTGGGACGCCGAATTGAGGAGATAGTAGGGAAGTATCAAACTAAGTCAGAAGCTGCTGAAATTGCGGGTGTTTCTGTCGAGCAACTCAATAAATGGATATCTGGAAAAGTAAAAGTGCCCGTTGAAGGTGTTCACTCACTGGCAGCCGGTATGGATATCGATTTAAGTTGGGTATTTACCGGCGTCCAAGCTTTAACATCCAAGCCAAAAGCTAATGTGACGCTTAAAAGCGATTTCACCATAATCCCACGCGTTAACGTACATCTGGCTGCTGGTAGCGGTACTTTGAATGGCGATACCATTGAAAATCTAGAAGATATTCCATTCACGAAAAGCTTTTTGGGCGGAAAACTAGGCAGAACCTCAACGGATGGCCTGATCATCCTCACCGCTGACGGAGACAGCATGGATCCCCTCATTGCTGACGGCGACTTAGTGATGGTTGATAAAAAGCGTAATACACTATCCGATGGCGTCTACGCCTTTGTTTACGGCGGACTGGCACGTGTGAAGTACCTTCGCCCAACCCTTCAAGGTGACATTGAAGTGATCAGCCAAAATCCCATACATAAAGACGAGCTACTAAAGCGCTCTGAGTTGGAAGATTTTCATATCATCGGAAAAGTTGTGTGGTGCGGGCATCGCTTCAACTGATAATTCTGCTTTATGCAAACAGCCTGCGCATTTTTGATCGTTTTATGCACGCTTTTTTGCCCATTTTGAATAGTTTTCACGCAATACTGTGCAAAATGATTTTCAGCCGCATATTCAAAATTATATCATTGTTTCAACGGGTTCATTCGTTTTTACCCACCTATACCCCTGTGCAGAATGACAGCCCCCCCACATCCAACAGGAACGTAGAGGAGAGTTTGGCCAACTTTTGTTTGAAGGGGCATGCCCCTTCAAACAAAAGTCAAAGCTGAAAAAGTGGGGAATTTTCAACCAGCGCTTTTGGGGAGAATACATCCAGCACTGACAAGTCACGGATCCGGGGAATGACGAGCATACCTTTGCACCAACCATTAGCGTTGGTTTGTCTGCGGGCGATGACAAGACACTTGCAAGCGCGCTCAGAGCAGCTGACCGTTGTTTGTACCGTGCCAAAAAATCAGGTCGCAATCGTGTGGTGACTGCGACCTCTGGAGTTCTTGAGGCTGTTTAACCTGATGGCCAGTTGACCATCAGATCGTTCTGCCGCCATCGACTTCCAATGCAACACCAGTGATAAACTGTGCCTCTTCCGAGGCCAGCCAGAGGGCTGCATTGGCAATATCTTCTGGTTTGGAGAACCGTCCAAGAGGGATGCTTTCCCTGAATTGCTGGCGCTTTTCTGGCGTGTCTTCTCCCATGAATAGCTCAAGCATGTCGGTTTCTCCTGCAACCGGGCATAAAGCATTCACACGAATGTTTTTTGGGGCAAGTTCTACCGCCATAGATTTGGTCGCAATGATGACCCAGCCTTTAGAAGCATTGTACCAAGTTAGACCCGGGCGCGGACGAATGCCTGCCGTCGATGCAGTGTTGATGATGACGCCACTGCCTTGTTTCTCAAACTCTGGAATGACCTCACAACTGGTGAGATAAATGGCTTTGGCATTCACTTCTAATATTCGGTCGAAGTTATTTTCATCAACTTGCGTCATCGGGCAATTGCGATGAGTGTAACCGGCGTTGTTGACTATGATGTCCAAACGGCCCGTCTTTTCAACCGCGTAGGCAACCATTGCCCTCACGTCTGAACGAACGGTTACGTCTGTCTCAATGGAATATCCGTTGGGCCCAATCGCTTCTGCAAGATTTTTCGCGGCGATACCGTTCAAATCAGCAATGACAACAGCTGCTCCTTCTGCCGCATATTTACGGGCGATGCCTTCACCAAATCCGGCTGCGCCGCCTGTTATGATTGCGGTCTTTCCTTCCAATCTTCCGGACACGCTTTCCTCCCTGCGTGCTTCGCCTTGTGTTAGGCGTGATTGACAACAATGGTCTTTAGAACCGAAAATTCTTTCAAGGCTTCAAAGCCCTTTTCTCTTCCATGACCGGATTTTTTCACACCTCCGAACGGGAGTTCAACACCTCCGCCCGCACCGTATGTGTTTACGAAAACCTGACCAGAACGCACGGCCTTTGCAACACGCGTTGCTCTGCTGATGTCTTTTGTCCATATCCCAGCAACAAGGCCATAAGGCGTTCCATTGGCAATGCGAACAGCCTCCTCTTCCGTTCTGAACGGAATGAGAGACAAGACGGGGCCAAACACCTCATCTTGCGCCAAGGCATGGTCTATCGGGACTGGTCCATATACTTTTGCAGTGGTGTAGTAGCCTTCTGAAGGCGCAGCAGGAGCGATTGTTCCTTCTCCGATAAGAGCGACACCATCCGCCTCAGCCTGATCACAGAACGCGTTCACACGTCGCACTTGAGCGGCATTGATGAGAGGTCCCAAATCCAGATTCGCCTCATAGGACCCCGAGACGAGACTTTTAAAGCTCATCCTGAGTGTATCAACGACTTCTTCCCACCTGCTTTGATGGACCAGAAGCCGTGACCCGGCTGAACAGGTTTGACCAGCGTTTTTCAAGATGCAGTCTTTGATGACTGGCAACGCTTTATTGAGGTCAGCATCTTCAAAAATGATCTGGGGGGACTTACCGCCGAGTTCCAGTGTGCATCCGATGTGATTGCGAGCGGCGGCTGACTGGATCATGGTGCCGACTTCCAGTGATCCAGTGAAGGTGATGAAATCAATTTCCGGATTATAGGAGAGCGCTGCGCCTGCTTCCTCTCCCAGACCCGTCAGAATGTTCAGGACACCTGGAGGAATACCGGCTTCCAACGCCAGATTTGCGGTTTCGATGACTGTCAGGCACGCATCTTCAGAGGGCTTCACGACCAGAGTATTGCCCATGGCAAGTGCCGCACCTGCGACCCGCGCAAAGATCTGCATGGGGTAGTTCCATGGCACGATTGACACCACCACCCCGTGAGGTTCGCGCACTGTCATCGCCAGAAAATCAACGCCAATTGGCAAGGTTTCTCCGGTGATTTTGTCCGCTGCACCAGCATAGAATGCAAAATACTGAATGGCTGCATCGATGTCGCCATAACCTTGCGCTAGAGGCTTGCCAGTATCGCGCGCTTCCAGTTGAGCCAGATACTCCCGATTTTGTGTCAGCAGCTCTGATAGACGGTATAAACGCTTGCCACGCTCACCAGCAGAAAGGCCAGCCCAATCACTGGACGCCAGTGCTGTTTTAGCACAGCTAACGGCTCTTCCAACATCAGCTGCGCTGCACCGGGGAATCGTTGCAAACGGCAATCCTGTGCTTGGGCAAATCATGTCTATCGTTTCGCCAGACGATGCCTCACATTGCTCACCACCTACTAAGGCCTTGTATTTCTTCAAGTCTTGTGAACTGAGTGCTGCGCCATACCCTGTCATTCTGCCCTCCCATGAATGATAAGCATATTGCTGTTCTCACAAACGCTAGTTCATGTGGAGAGGCTACGCAATTCTCTTTCTGGTGTAATATTTCACAGATCAACCGTTGTGGCTGAGTTGGTCGAAGCTGTTACACCACCTTTCACCCCGTAAAACTGGTTCTCCCAGAGCTCTGCATAAAGACCTCCTTTTACCAAGAGTTCTGCATGTGTGCCTGCTTCCGCGATTTGTCCTTTATCCATGACGATCAGGCGATCCATTCTGGCAACCGTGGTTAACCGATGCGCGATGGCCAGTGTGGTTTTGTCTTTCATCACCTCATTCAAAATATCCTGAATATCCGCATCCAGCTTGGTATCCAGCGCGGACGTGGCTTCATCCAAAATGAGAATGGGAGGATTTTTGAGGAAAACACGCGCAAGAGCAATACGTTGGCGCTGACCACCGGAAAGTTTCACGCCGCGTTCTCCAACGAAAGCATCAAACCCCTTGCGCCCTTTATTGTCTTCAAGGTTTTCAATAAACTCCAGCGCGTGCGCTCGTTGGGCAGCTTTACGAACGTCGTCCATTGTGGCGTTGTCTCTGCCAAGTGAGATGTTGTCGAAAATGGATCGATGAAACAGAGATGTATCTTGTGTTACAAGCCCGATCTGCGCCCGTAATGACTCTTGCGTCACGCTCCGAACATCCTGATGATCGATGGTTATTGCGCCCGCTTCAACATCATACATACGGAGCAGCAGGTTCACGATTGTTGACTTCCCCGCCCCGGAATATCCAACAATTCCAACCTTTTCGCCCGATTTAACAGCAAAGCTCAGGTCTTTGACGATGGCCTGTTGCTGGCCATACGCAAAGTGAACATCGTCGAACTGGATGGCCCCACTGGAGCACACAAACTCTCGTGCATCTGGAGCATCGCGCAGGCCATAGGGTTTAGAAATGATACCGATTGCAGACTTAAACGTCCCGTAACCTCTGAACAGCCCTGTGATTTGAGAGAGGACCTCAAAAAGCTTACTTTCCAAGCGGATCACAAACCCAAGAACAATAGCAATCTCACCTGTTGTGAGGGATCCCCACTGCCACAAAAGCAAGCTAGACGCGCCCATGACACCCATTGCAGCAGCCCCTAAAATGGTCACTGATAGCCGGGAGTTTGTTATTTCGCATTTGAAGAGGAAAACAGCCTCTCGAAATTCCTCCATTTGTTTTCTGAAATGCCTCAGAGCTCCCTTATCTCCCTGAAACAACTTCACTGTTTGAATGTTGGAGTAGATATCGACGACTGTACCACTCACAATATGAGCACTGTCTGCACCGATCTTGGCAGTCGTTTTGATATGTGGGATGTGGTGTTTTGCAACCAGTGCAAAGAGCAGCAGCCAGACTAACATCAAACCACCCATGACAGGGTGCAACCAGCTCAACGCAAGAACAATGGTTCCAGCAAAGATGATGTTTGGGAATACAACAGCAGCGACTGTAGAATACACATCAGCGACTTCGCGCCCGCCCATCCATGTTTTGCTGGCAAGGTTGCCTGCAAACTCCTTTTGGAAAAACGTCATATCCTGCCCGATGAGTCTCTTGAAAAATGATACTCGCGTGGCCGTTTGAATATTCGTGTGCAGACCAAGAGATAGCAGGGCTGCATATAGATAGGAAAACAGGGGTCGCAAGACGACAAAACAGATGCCTGCACCTATAATAACCAGCTGATTTTGTTCCCAAAAACCATCTGATCCACTCACCTCCAACGCATCTACCAGATAACCAACAAAGGAGAGAAGCAGCACTGTCAGAGTGCTTTCAATGAAGATGGCTAAGGACAGGTAAGCCGTTTGCCGGGGGTACAGAAACAACAATGCGACCAGATGCTGAAAGTGTGTTTTGCCTTCCCAATCAACGTTTGGTGGGTCGAAGGGGTCGGCCAAATTCATGATCCATCGATAAATTGAAGACATAGCCGGGCGGCTCCTGAGATTCGGGCGGGGTACTCAGGTTAAGATAAGCGTGAGCGGATTTAAACGGAATTTTGTTCATTAATTGTTCTGAAAACAGATCTTCTCATCCTCCGATTCTCTGGCCTCTTCGTCTTCAGTTGTCTGGCTGAAGTTTTAGTTTTACAAGCAGTTAAGTTTTTAATTTCAATCAGTTAATCCTGATCAAATCATCATATTCATTTTTTCCTTGCTATATTAGTATTTTCTAATATTCTAATATTCTAATATTCATCATCAATCAGGGATTAGCCTCATGCGTTATCTTTCCAATTTAGGTGAGCGGTATTCGCCCCTGTATTTTTTGTCTTCCGTCGGTGCAGGCGGGTTGGCAATTAGCTTTTTCATGTACCTGATGTGGATGACCCCACATAAAGGTTCCTCAATCGCAAATTTTGCGACGCTGACATCTGCCTTCAATGGTGGGTCGATTGCTATGCAGGCTATGATTATAGCTGCAGTGCTGGGTGTTATCGTCTTCTCAGCTCTTCATTTCCGCTTGTTGGTCTGGAACTTTTCAGAATTTGGCAAATGGAAAAAAACCAAGGTTTTTGAAGGCTTTAAAAATTCCAATGCGGAAAGTCAGTTGATGACTATTCCACTGGCGCTGGCAATGAGTGTCAATGTTAGCTTTATTGCAGGTGCGTTGTTCGTGCCGGGCCTTTGGGGCATTCGTGAAATACTGTTCCCATTCTCCTTGCTCGCATTTGCAGCAATCGGGGTATTGGGCTTCCGCATCTACCTTGATTTCATCTCTCGCGTTTTGACCGAGGGTGGCTATGAATGCGCCAAGAATAACAGCCTCGGCCAGATGCTTTCCGTCTTCGCCTTTGCCATGATCGGTGTTGGCTTCTCAGCACCTGCGGCCATGAGCCATACCAAAGCGATTGCTGCAATTGGTATCGCTGGTAGTGCGCTGTTCATCGGTGCTGCGATTGTGATGGGTACCATCAAGTTGATCCTTGGCTTCCGCTCTATGATGGAACACAAGGCTGCCGGTGAAACCACACCAACTCTCTGGATCATCATCCCGTTTCTGACAGTTGTGGGCATTGCGATCTACCGCATTAAAATGAGCCTGTTCCACAACTTCGACACTCCTGTAACTGCCGGTGGTATCTATGTTTTCCTGATCAGCCTATTCGCCATTCAGATCCTGTTCGGTCTTATTGGCTGGTCTGTCATGAAACGTGTGGGATACTTCGAGCGCTGGATTACTGGTCCAGAAAAATCACCCGGTTCATATGCTCTGGTTTGCCCTGGTGTTGCGCTCTTTGTCTTCGGCAACTTCGTTATCAATGCCGGTCTGGTGAAAATCGGCGTAGTCGCTTCAATGTCTGTTACTTACTTTGCGCTCTACGCTCCATTGATCGCTATACAGGTCGTAACGGTTTGGCTGTTCTTTAAGCTCAACAGCAAGATGCTTTCGGCTTCGAACCAACTTCAGGTTCAACCTGCTGAATAACAAAGAAAAAGGCAGGCACTTTGCCCGCCTTGCTTATACCGGACGACGCGTCCATGGCCTTGTGCCAGCGGGCGCTTCTTTTCTTGCAAAAACCGGCTGTGTATAAGCGGTCACCTCATTGAGGTTGCCTGCTTCAAGATCAGCTCTTAATCGTGGATTATCAAGCGCATAACTGGTGATACCACAGCGCGCCATGAAACCAATTTGGTCCAGAATGAAGGGGCCTACAGCTCTAATTTCTCCGCCAAAACCTAGGGAATCTCTGAGGATACGCGCAGCTGAGAAACTGCGACCGTCTGCAAAGCTTGGGAAATCGACTGCGACCAGCTCCAGTACGTCCAGATAACTGGCTAGTTCCTCTGCTTTTTCACCAGCTCGCAGCACAACGCCTAACGACAGGTTGCTCTGCTTAAGCTCTTGTTGTTCCGCAAGAAAACGGGGCAGAGAGAGGATCAGTTTGCCCTCTCTCGGGAGAACCTCATCATCAGCGATATAGCTCCAGCAGTCCGGGAGGATTTTGCCATCCTTATAGACTTCAGCTGGTTTGGTATTTTCTGTCGTCATTTGAACCTCAGATGCCTTGGGCTGCGCCGCCCTTGGACGCACTTGAGAAATGAATTCCGCATTCAGTTTTATTCTGACCACGCCAGCGACCGGATCTAGGATCATCCCCTGGAGCGACCTTATCCGTACATGGCATACAGCCAATAGATGGATAACCCTCTGCTACCAGCGGATGCGGTGGGAGATCATTTTCCTTTGCATACTGAAGCACTTGGCTCGCTGCCCAGTTCGCAAGTGGGTTTACTTTGATACGCCCTTCTTCCACCTCGAAGTGGTTGAGACTAGAGCGGGTGGCCGCTTGATGGCGTTTGCGGCCGGAAACCCATGCAGTAAATCCACCAAGCGCTTTTGCTAGAGGGACCACCTTGCGGATGTGACAACACGCATCTGTATTACTCGCCCAAAGTGCGCCCTTGGGGTCTTTGTCTGCAAGGTCTTCTGGCTCAGGTGTAATTACTCTGACATCCAAAAGGCCAAGTTGTTCAATGAGTTCATCACGATAACGCTTTGTCTCGCCGAAGAGTTTACCGGTGTCGACAAACAGAACTGGTGTTTTGGGGTCTATCTGGGAGACCATATGAAGTAGAACCGAGCTGTCCGCACCGAAAGATGATACCAGTGCGATATCACCTGCAAATTGCGAGTTGAGCGCATGCTCCAAAACGGACAGAGCCTCTCGCTCAGCATACATATGATTGAGCAGCTTAACCTGAGATTCCAACTGAATTCCGCTCTCCAAAGAAGCATTATGTACTTGATTATGCTCCATAAAGTGCATCCTTAAAGGGTTGATCTCCCAGCCGGCGGTACGCTTCGATGAAGCTTTCTTCTGCGTTCAAGCGATTAGCCAGATAGGCATCTACAACAGTTTCAACAGCGTCTGTGATCTCGGCTTCCGGGAAACCGCGACCGATGATTTTGCCAATGGATGTGTTCTGGTCCGCAGAACCGCCTAGGGTGATTTGATAGAGTTCTTCGCCTTTGCGGTCTACACCCAAAATGCCAATGTGGCCAACGTGGTGGTGACCACAGGCGTTGATGCAGCCTGAGATTTTCAGTTTCAGATCACCAATCTCATTCTGACGCTTAACAGCTTCAAAACGTTTGGATATTTCCTGAGCGATCGGGATTGAGCGAGCGTTTGCCAACGCACAAAAATCCAGTCCCGGACATGCGATTATGTCTGTGATGAGGCCAGCATTTGCCTCTGCCAGATTATTGGCTTTCAGCACCTTAAAGATGAGGGGAACATCTTTGAGTTTGACATGCGGCAAAACAAGATTCTGCTCGTGTGTTACGCGCAGCTCGTCATGGCCAAACCGTTCTGCTACATCAGCAATCACATCCATTTGTTCCGCGGTTGCGTCACCTGGGGCCCCGCCGATTGGCTTCAATGATATGGTGATAGACGTGTAACCATCTGCTTTGTGAGCATGCAAGTTGCGGCTTGCAAAAAGGGCAAGATCACGATTTTCGCATTTCGCAGATTCCAGCTCAGTGCTGATCTTTGGCAGAGCTTCAAAAGATGGTGGCGCGAAGTATTCGTTGATGCGTTCCACCTCATTGTGAGGCAGGTCAAGAATGCCATTTTTGGTGGTTTCGAACTCGGTTTCAATGTCCTTTTTCAGTACTTCCAGGCCGGTTTCATGGACCAGAATTTTGAGGCGAGCCTTGTACTTGTTATCGCGGCGACCATAACGATTATAGACGCGCAGAATTGCCTCGCTGTACGCCAGCAGATCGTTTTCTGGTAGGAAATCCCGTACCTTACGGCCAACCATAGGTGTACGGCCTAAGCCACCACCTACGTAGACGACAAAGCCGATATCCCCATTCTCATTCTTGGTGAGCTGCAAGCCAATGTCATGCACCTGAACGGCTGCACGGTCTTGCTCTGCGCCAGTGATTGCGATCTTGAATTTGCGCGGCAAAAACAGGAATTCAGGATGAAGTGAAGACCATTGTCGTAAGATTTCTGCATACACACGAGGATCAGCAAATTCATCTGCTGCAGCGCCTGCAAACTGGTCGGAAGTAACATTGCGAATACAGTTGCCGGAGGTTTGAATGGCGTGCATTTCCACATCAGCCAATTCGCGCAGAATTTGCGGCGTGTCGGAGAGCTTTGGCCAGTTGAACTGTACGTTTTGGCGAGTGGTGAAGTGACCATACCCTCGGTCGTAAGTCCTTGCAATATCTGCAAGTTTTCGCATCTGACGACCATTGATGGTGCCGTACGGAATTGCAACGCGAAGCATGTAGGCGTGGAGCTGAAGGTAAAGACCGTTCATCAGGCGTAGAGGTTTGAATTCATCCTCTGTCAGCTCACCGGACATACGGCGACGGACCTGATCTTCAAACTGCGTAACACGTTGATCGACAAAGTCCTGATCAAATTCATCGTAGCGATACATTGAAATACTCCTGAATTTAAAGGACTTACGCCGAGCGTAGAAGTCGTTGTGCCTGTTTACCAAGGTCCAGACGCGTGGTTGGACCCTGAGCACGGATGCGTTCTTTTAAGATTTTTGGCTGGAGGTGGCCGTCTTTCAGCTCCAACTCAATCTCATAGGTGCCGATAACATGCTGGGAGTCTTCACCTGCTCGGGCAAATTCCTGTGCAGCCTGCAAATCGGCTTCGGAGTTAAGAATCCAGGCTGCCTCGACATACTCGACCCATTCTGCGTTATGGCCGAGCCAGACGACTTCGCCATCGACCAGTCTGTTGGCGGTAATAGTTTTCATCTGGTGTCTCCCTAGGCTGCAACAACAGCCTGTAAACTTGTAATTTTATAAGGACTTAAAGGGAACGATCGTGACATGTCTGCGTGGGCAACTGCCTTACCAATGACGATAAGTGTGGGTCCGGTGACACTGTCATGATGCTCAAAATCACATAGGTCTCGCAGAGTTCCTGCAAAGTTGCGTTCTTTTGCGTGGGCGGCGTTTTCAATTGCCATTACAGGCGTGGATAAATCCATTCCAGCTTCAGCCAGCAGCGTGGCTACTTTGCCCGCAACTGTACGCCCCATGTAGACGGCAGTTGTCGCTCCATTCAGCGCCATTTCTGCCCAGTTGGGGAGCGTATCTCCGTGCTGATCATGCCCCGTTGCAAAAACAAGGGTGGAGGCAACACCCCGTAATGTCAGCGGAATTTGTGCACTTGCAGCAGCTGCAAAAGCGGCGGTGACACCGGGGACAACCTCAAAATCAACCGCATGTGCACGCAGAGCTGCGATCTCTTCACCTGCCCTGCCAAACACCATTGGGTCACCTGCTTTGAGGCGAACAACGCGCTTACCGGATTTGGCTGCGGAGACTAATAACTGGTTGATTTGCGTTTGCGTGGAACTGTGCGTCCCTTTGCGTTTTCCAACGTTGATCCGCGTTGCATCTCGGCGGCCCATAGAGACCACAGCATCAGGTACCAACGCATCGTAAAAAATCACATCTGCTTCCTGCAAAACGCGCTGAGCACGAAGGGTCAGTAAATCTTCTGCTCCGGGACCTGCTCCAACGAGCCAGACATATCCGCGTGTGTCCTGATCACCATTGAGCAGGCGATGCGCTTCGCTTAAAGCCTTTTGAGTTTCGCCAGCAAAGGTATTGGCCGCAACTGAACCTGAAAAAAAATCAGCCCAGAACCGGCGACGGGCAAGTCCTGATGGCATGAGTTTACCGACGGTGCTGCGGAAACTTTCCGCAAGTCGTGCCAGTTGACCAGCCTCCCGTGGTAACATGGCTTCTACTTGCGCACGGATGTGGCGTGCATACACAGGCCCAACGCCTGTGGACGTGATTGCCACTGCAACAGGGGCGCGGTTTACCATTGCACCGGTGTAAAAATCACAAAGTTCGGGGCGATCCACTGCGTTGACCGGAATGCCCTTCTCGCGTGCTGCCTCTACAATCTCGCGGTCCAGCTCTTCTGCATCGGTTGCGGCAAAAACGAGCACGGCTCCATCCAAGTAGGTTGGGTTGAACGCGCTGAGCATGAAAACGCCATCAGCTTTGGCAACTGCGTCTGCCAGCTCATCACTTGGGCGTTCAGGGCTAACGACACGGATGTGCGCTTTGGTCTGCGCCAGCAATCTCACCTTCGCAGCAGCTTCCTCACCACAACCGACGACAACAACCATTTTGTCTTCCACCTTATGAAAGGTTGGAAAGACAGCAAGCTTGTTGCTTTCATCGTGTTGTGCTTCAAAACTCTTGACCAAGGCCATTGCGCTCTCCGGGCGTTCTTTAAGCAGGTGAGCGAATTCTTATCCGAAAACCGGTTTCCACTTTTCGGGAATACGCTCCT
Source organism: Pseudovibrio sp. Tun.PSC04-5.I4 (assembly GCF_900104145.1). Classification (NCBI taxonomy): domain Bacteria; kingdom Pseudomonadati; phylum Pseudomonadota; class Alphaproteobacteria; order Hyphomicrobiales; family Stappiaceae; genus Pseudovibrio; species Pseudovibrio sp. Tun.PSC04-5.I4. Next base: position 2,171,403 of record NZ_FNLB01000006.1, read on the forward strand.
GTGTATTTGGTAAGAGTTTACTGACTGACGCGATTATAAGCCCGGTATGGCATTCCAAAGCTTTGAGCTGGAGTAGAAAAGATTTTTTCTTAAATGCAAAATGCTGAAAAGCAACAATCAAAAGGGTTCGGCAACCCTCTAGGAATAGTTTTCTAAAATAGGTTTATGAAACGCAGACAATGCTATCCAAGAGCACAAGAATGTATAGAAAACAAAAAATACATCTAACTCACTCTAATAAAGAAACCGTCAGATGCATCTGAAAATGCATGGATATAGTTGCCGATATTTGCACCTTCAACTTTATGAAACTGCGTATTTCCAGAGTACCAAAACTTCAACATTAGATAGTTCCACTTTGGGCTTTAACAGTAAAAAACACGACTGTTAGAGCTTAATCTGTAAGCCCCTATTATTTTGCGGGCAATCAGGAAAATCCTGTCAGCCAGACCTCGTTTATGTTCTGGCAAATTACCTTCATTTCAGCCTTTCATTGAAAAGCCGCCCCCCTGAAGTTATCAGAGGGCGGCGTAAATATCGAGTTTGAGGTGAGGCTTTTTACTTTAAACGCTGCAGGCTAGAAACGTAGTCGGCCGCTGCTCTGCAGCGTATGTTGAAGATGCCGCAAAGCTCTGCGCCTTCCACAGACAATAACCTGTTGTTACTCCCTACTGTCTGAACGCAGATGGAATAAACTCAAGCACTTTGCACGGAATGTATTTGCCGCGCCTCACGATATTGAGGGATTTTGACTTATAGACGACATCTCTTAGTACGAGGTAGTCCGGCAGTTTAGGGTTGGCACCATAGGCTTTAATCACAGTGTCTGCCCATTGTCTTGCCAGATCACTTGGCTTTTCAACGACGGGGACACCATCACGATTCTCTCCTGTACGTACACAGATAAGGTGCTTTTGAACGGCTGGGTTTGTCAGGCCAGCCAATGCACCTGTCAAACCAGGTTCCTGTTCTCCTGCTCCATTATCCGGCGCGGGACCGGCACCATCAGTTTCCTCTTCTGCAGAAGGTTCTGGTTCTTTCTCTTTGACCAAAACAGTAAACACATCTTTCTTGCCATCGGGATCAGGTTTGAACTCAATTTCAAACAGCAGCGCCCAAGCTTGTTTGCTCACCCATTTCTGAATCTTCTTGACGCTGGTGCCCTTCCCCATTTTGGCTACGATCTGCTGCAGGATGTTTTCTTGCAGGGCATCAAACGCTTCATGTGCTTCACCAAAGCTCTGCAACAGGCCTTCACCTTTCGAGCTGAGAAATTTCTCCAGCTCTTCCTTATGAGCTTGAATTTTCTCAGCTTTATTAGCCTGGTCTGATTTCAGATCCGCGATATTTTCAGCAAGCTCAGCCAGATCTGTGGCGATTTTTTTGGGCACTTTTCGCAGCATCTGTGCTGCTTCAATAGAGTCAGAGGTATTTTTATAAGCAACGACATGCACCTTCTTTTCAGGTTTACCTCGTTTTAGTTTTCCCTTGATCCCAGACCGATTTTCGCGATACCAGACTTCCTTGATTTCCATGTGGTCCGGCAGTTGGTTTGCAACATCTGCACCTTGCTGTTGAGCAGTCATCAAGGTTTTGGCCCAGGCCATGGAGGCCTCGCTTGGTGTTGCGACAAACGGCAAGCCGTCGGGCCCTGCCTCACCCGTTTCACGCATACTCATAGACTCCATCATTTTTGGAGAGCGCAAACCATTAAAAACAAGTTCCGGCGTGTTTCCAAGATCTGTCTTGGAGGTCGTTGCATGCGGCATATCAACGTGGTCATCGACAAGTTGATTTCCCGTGTTTGCATGTGTTTCAGGGGCCATGCGAGGCTCTGACGTGATATCGAAATAACGCCCGGTTTTCTTAATGTTCAGCTTCACCATTTGCGCCCAAGGCTGTTGCTCAGCCCATGCCATTGTTTTTTTGGTGTTGTTGGTTTTCTCCAATTGGGTGCGCACCATGTCTTCTGCAGAGTGCTGCAATCCTGAAGACGCAAAGATGGCTTTGGGACGCTGATCTGCCAGCTGATCAACAGCTGCCTCAATATCGGTTCCTGAATCGGCTGCTGCCTGCACGCAATTTGTACAGTTTAGAGCTAACGCCATTTGCTTAGAGGTCGCAGTCCCATACGCAATGGCTTCTTCTTCCAGCTCAGCCAATCTTTGTTGCTCTCGCTCTGTAACAGCGTGCTGTTTCGCATCATGAAGGGTTTTCATCATGGAATCGCCAAAAGCCTTCTCACGAATAAGCTCATTGGTTGTTGCGACGAGTTCATTGCCAAGTGCCTTCATATTCTGGCTGAAGAGCATAAGCGTTTCACGTTGCGCGGTATCCATCACGTTCGGGGAGGTTTCACTGGCTTGCTGCAGAAAATTTCTGAACTCTTGAGAGGACGATTGGTCTTCAAATACTTCTCGGGTGAGTTGTCGGGATTTCTTTTTGAGCTCAAGTTCGTGTTGTTTCATCACCATCTTGTTGGCGGTGCTTTCACCCTGCCCTAAAGTGCCTTTCACAAGGCGGTCCCATTTTACTGCTTCAGGATCAGCATAGGCTGCAGCCATAGGGTCTTCTTCATATTGGGATTTTTGCGATTGATAAGAATTCATTCGCTCTCCGAGACCATCTGAGGGAACAATACCAGCATCCTTCAGAGCCGCACTCAGCGGGCGCTTTCGTCTCTCTTCAGCTGGAGAACCAGCGATGACATAGTCCGCCAGATCTGGGTCCCCTGCCCAATCCGGCTGATCATCACGATCTTGTTGTCCAATGACAACACTTGCCTCAGAGGTGTGGCTGGTTAAACTGACAGCGCGTTTTTTCCGAACTCCATCTACAAAATCATGAAATTTCCAATTCATTTCTGAATAGACTTTTTTCAACCAATCATCATATTTGGGGGCTGATGGTTGTTCTGGCATAAATACACCTCTAGTAACCCTAGGTAAGTTGAGGTGTATTTATCACAATCGCTTTGAATAAATGGCTAAGGACTGCGGACTTAGTTAGCAATTGACTTGCAGTAAAAGCACAATACAAAGAAAAACCCCGGAAGTCCGGGGTTCTAAAAGTCAGTAAGTTAAAGTGTGGAATGAAGAATTACTTTATAGTAGTTACAGTAACATCAATACTTTTAGTATTTACTTCAAGCGTTGCAATACGGAAACGTAGTTGGCAACCGCTGCGCCGCCCATGTTGAAGATGCCGCCAAGCTCTGCGCCGTTTACCTGAATGCCACCTGCCGTGCCTGTGAGCTGCATGGATGTGAGGACATGCATGGAAACGCCGGTTGCGCCAATCGGGTGGCCTTTTGCCTTTAACCCACCAGATGGGTTAACTGGCAGCTTGCCGTCCTTCTGTGTCCAGCCTTCCAAGATCGCCTTTGCGCCCTGCCCCTCTGGCACCAGACCCATGGCTTCATATTCGATCAGCTCTGCAATGGTGAAGCAGTCATGCGTTTCGACGAAGGACAGATCATTGATGGAGATGTTGGCCTGAGACAGCGCCCGCTTCCAGGCTTCTGTGCAACCTTCAAACTTAAGGATATCGCGCTTGGACATTGGCAGGAAATCCTGCGCATGACCCATGCCGCGGAAGGCAACGGCTTTATCAGCCGCCAAAGCAGTTGTTGTATCTGTCAATACGAGTGCGGCAGCACCATCAGAAACCAGCGAACAATCCGTGCGTTTCAGGGGGCCAGCAACAAACGGGTTTTTCTCGCTCTCATTGAGGCAGAACTCCACGCCAAGATCCTTACGCATTTGCGCATATGGATTTTCGACGCCATTTTTGTGGTTCTTTGCTGCAATGTGGGCCAGCGCTTCGCTCTGGTCGCCGTACTTTTGGAAGTACATGCCTGCGATTTTACCGAAGACGCCTGCAAAGCCAGCTGGAGTGTCGCCATCTTCTGGTAGGTAAGAGGCTTTCAGCAGGTTGGCGCCAATTTCGCGGCCCGGTGTCGTGGTCATTTGCTCTACGCCAACAACCAGCACAAATTTCGCGTCGCCTGCTTTGATGGACTTAACGCCCTGATGCACTGCAGCTGAGCCTGTGGCACAAGCGTTTTCTACGCGGGTAGTCGGCTTAAAGCGGAGTTTATCGTCGGCCTGAAGCACCAGACTTGCTGTGAAATCCTGTTTAGAAAAACCGGCATTGAAGTGACCCAGCACGATCTCATCAATGTCTTCTGCGTTGAGGCCAGCGTCTGCAATCGCCTCTTTGGCAACTTTTGTGACGAGAGTTTCAACAGTCTCGCCTGCCAATTTGCCAAAAGGTGTGTGTGCCCAACCAATAATCGCGGCCATTTTCTTCTCCCAAAGAACATAAAGTGGGTGCCGAAAGTCTCGCCTCAAACTCGGCTTTCTAATGCGCGCAGATGGTTTCACCCCTTCGCCTGAGATGCAATGATACGGAAGTTGTAATCATGGGGTCGTCGAGAAAGACTTTAAGTTAGGTTTTGAGAGAGTTACTGGTTTTCCTGCGATTTGACTCAGATTTACCTGCGGACCCCTAGGAATATACTGGTCAGTTAGCGCTGGTCGAAAACTATCAGTGATAACGGGCGAATTTCACATTGCCGGGCAGCGAGTACTATCGGAGGTAGTGTTCCGTACTCCAGTGGTTTGAGGCCTGCTATCTCTTCTCAGAGCAAAATCATCAATATTAAAGAGCGGCGTGCCCAGCGGGTCGAGCTCGCTTGTGATGAGAGCTCTGTTAAGCCTCGGATACCTCTCAGCGTTTTCATCATTGCGCAGGATGAGGAAGATCGGATTAGCCGGGCTGTTTCCAGCTGCATTGACTGGGCGGATGAGGTGATTGTCATCGACAGTGGGTCTTCTGATCAAACGATTGACGTTGCCCAGCGGCTTGGTGCGCGCGTCTTGCAGCATGACTGGCACGGATATGGCCTGCAAAAACGATATGGCGAAGACCAGTGCTGCAATGACTGGGTGCTGAACATTGATGCGGATGAGGTTGTGACTGATAAGTTGCGGCAGGAGATCTTAGGCCTGTTCCAAACCACGGTCTTGGATGCCTACGACTTCTGGAAGGTGGACATTTGTGATGTCTGGCCGCATGAGAAGACGGCAGCCAAGCATGCCTATGCCTATACTCAGATCCGCCTATACCGGAAGAGCATTGGACGGTTTTCAGAGAATGCGGTCCATGACACTGTACGCCCACCCAAAAACGCCAGACTGGGTACGCTGAAAGGCCGGATGGACCATCGCAGTATTCGCAGCATCTCGTTTCATTATGAGAAGATGAACCGTTACTCCACCATGCAGGTCAAGGAAATGCGTGGCCGCGGGCGGATCCTCCCAAAATCCCGACTTCTCTATGAATTCCCCGTTGCCTTCCTGAAGGGTTATTTGGTGCGTGGTTATTGCCGATATGGCTGGTGGGGTCTGATTGCCTCCACCAACTATGCAGTGGGTCGTTATCTGCGACTGGCTAAATCCGTTGAAGCCGAATTGATGGAACGGTCTGCCAAGACGGATGCGCGACCCAAAGCCCCGCAAAAGGAGCCTGCGTAATCTAGCGGGATTGGTGATGTGCGATGGCAGAGAGCAACATTCCACTCGTAAGCGTGCTCATACCAGCCCGCAATGCCGCCGCTACCCTCGCTGAGACGCTCGACAGCCTTGTGGCGCAAAATTTTAACGACTTTGCCGTGGTGCTGGTGGATGATGCATCCACGGATGGAACCCGCCAAATTGCAGAGCGATATGAGGTACAGTTTCCAAGTGGGCGGTTTCACATTGTTGATGGACCGGGCAACGGCATATCCGGTGCTCTAAATGCAGGACTGGCAACCATTCGAAGCCCATTTGTGGCGCGGTTGGATGCGGATGACCTTGCTGAGCCGGAGCGGCTCACTCGTCAGCTGCAGGTCATGAACCGAAACCCGGACTGGCTGCTGTGTGGTACAGAAGTGTTTGTCATCGACATAGAAGGGCAGATTATTGACCATATGGATTGCCCCAAAACCTCCGTCAAGACTCGCAAACGGCTCTATGAGAAATGCTGTCTGTATCACCCCAGTATCCTATTCCGCAGAGAGGCTGTTGCACATATCAGCGGGTACAGATCTCACTTTGATGGTGCTGAGGACTACGACCTCTATTTGCGATTGTTGGAGTACGGCAAAATCGGAGCCCTCAATGAACGCTTGGTGCGGTATCGTCGGCATCCGGGACAAGTAACAGCGAAAGGCAATCGGCATTACAGATTGATGGCAGATATGGCGTTACTCAGCGCATTTACTCGCTTGAATGGAGAGGATGAACCAACCTTTAGCCGCGAAACGATTGCTACTGATGTACGTCAAACCTTACAGAATGAACTGCGGCTGCATGGGCTAACGAATATCTCTCCAAAGACAGCACGACACATGGCAAAGCGGGTGAAACAGGCGAACACAGGTCTGGACCAACTACGCGGCCTGCTGTTTCAGACCAACGCTAAAGCGGGAAACTATAAGGAAGCAGCTAAAGCATTGTTGCTGTGAGAACACAAGAAGTCAGAGCTTGAAACACCCCGGCTTTGATTTGAAGAACAATGCCAGCAATCAGTTTAGCCAGAATACTCAATTGAGGCCGCTTCGTCCTAATGCTTTAGCCGCTCTTCTTTTGGAGGAATAGAACTGGTTTTCAAAAATACATGGCAAGCACATCCCTACGCAGCACGAGCGATCATAACTGGCATTTACAAAAGCGCTATATCAAACCTCGGTTGACGAAATTGTCCGCAATTTGCTTCTGCTTGATGGCTTCTTTTAAAACCGCAGGAGCCCGCGAGAAAAGGAAGGGCTGGCTGACAGCCCCCATAATCTTGTTGGTTTGTGTCTTACACAAGCCGGATTTGGAGATCAGAGTTTTGCCTCTTTAAGACCATCCCAAAGCAGCTTTGCGCCAAGAACGCCAAATGCGGTGCCAAACAAGCCGTCCATCACACGCCAGAAACGCCGGTAAAATCTGGCTACGGATTGGGTCGAAAACAGGAAACCATAACCACCATAAATCGTTACAGAGCTTGCTGCGGCAATGGGAGCAAATGTAGCCACTTGCCAAGCACTCAAACCACTACCAAACATGAACGACGCTATAGCCGCCCACCCTAAGGCTGCTTTGGGGTTAGTCATCACAACCAACAGGCCACGTTTGACGTGTGAACTCAGCACCATTTGTTCACTCGCTGAAGATGTCTCTTCCGAAAGGTTCGTAGCACTGCCCTTGAAGGCTGAGAGCAAACCCTTTAACCCAAGCCACAGCAGATATGCTCCGCCACTGAGTTTCATTACGGTCACCAGAACCGGATAGGCGGTAACCAGTGCCCCTAAACCTACTGATATGGTTAAAACCCAAATGAAGGCTCCGCACGCGACCCCGGCAGCAACTGCAAAGGCGGCTTGTCTTCCTTGACCCAATGCGGTTGATGCAACGGCGATCAGATTCGGCCCCGGGGAGAGCTGCATGGCAACCAATGCAGCAAGCGTGATTGTAAAAGCTTCAAACATTTATAGAATCCAGCAAGTTATCAAAGCTGCCTGATTAAAAAATGACAATCAAAACGGGAGCTTATGGCCATAATAAGAGATAAATATAGATCACATTAAACCTAGTTGCAAGAATTGGACCTTAGGTCAACTTCCTTCAACTCAGTCAATGGGCACAACACGCTTTGCCGAAAATGACGAAACCATAGCGACATCATCTTGCGCTACTGCTTCACTGTCAGAGGCGAATATTATGTTCCTTGCAGTTGGTGACGGCTATTGCGAGATCAACATGTGGTCGATGACACCTTGGGCTTTGTTGGAGCCTCCGACGTAGTCATCCCAAAGGCTCATGAGCATGTCGTCATAGGTTTCCGCAATCTGGGGGATGTCGAACAGGCGGAGGGCTCTTTCTCGCCCGGCTTGCGCAAGTTCTGCCCGCATCGTTGGATTCTCGGTAAGGTCTAGCAAGGCGGCAGCCAGCTCCTTGGGAGCATTCGGGTTTATGATTTTGCCCGTCTCGCCAACAGCTTCCCACAGACCACCGGAATGAGTGGTGATAACGGCAGCACCGCAGCTCAAGGCCTCTATGGCCGTTCGGCCAAATCCTTCCGCCACGATGGAAGGTACCACCGCGATGGATGCTTTCGAAAGCCTCTCCTGCACCTCTAACGCCGAAAGGTTGGTCTCAACAGACAGACTGTCAGCATGCCCGGCCAGTTTTTCTTGCAGGGCTTTGGCAGTCGCTTCTTCCCCCTCATCAGTCACGGCAAGGACGAGGCCGAGCTTCCAGCCTGCACCTTCTAGCCGGTCCGCACAGGAAACCCAGGCTTGCGCCAGATCGAAGACACCTTTGTCCTCACGTGCGCGGCCTACGTAAATCACGGTCTTTTCTTTGGCGGCAGGTGCCCAGAGTTCGCAATCCACTCCATTGGGGACAACGACACTTCGAATTTTCACGCCTGTGAAGCTTTCGCAGAAATTGTTTCGGGCATCCTCACCGACCCAGATAATACCGCCTAAACGGTTCATTTTGCGCGTATATTTCCAACGTTTGAAGGCACTGTTGCGTTCAAACCGACCATGGCGATGGAGGATGACAGGCACTCCGGGAAAATCGGCGGTGACTTGTACAGCTGTTTCCAGATGTTGGTGCACCACAATCAATTGCGGACCAAAGGCGGAAAGAGGATCGTAAAAGTTTGCGGGATGGGGGCGTTTACCAGGTTCCGTTACCGCACACACATCCACATCGTCAAACAAGTCATGTTCACCACCAGCGAAGACACGCAGGTTGCTTTTGTTCTGGCTATGCAATGCCAGATCATGAGCGCACAGGTCGATCGACGTAGCGCGCGACATACAAAAATGCATGTTGCGCGGCATAAGAATTGCAGTTCTCAACGCAGCCCCCCACCTTCTATTAGCATTCAGGAAAGCGGGAAGTGCGAAGGCTGTACATTCCTTAGATGTCCTCCTCATAATTTCATCACGGCTTCTTCACACCATGAGATCTAATAGGGGCTGCCTTGTGGAGTGGCGGGTTCTTACTGCTTGATATTGGCGCAAAACCACGGCATTAGCTGAGGGACTGCTGGCAACGGCCTCAGAAATTGAATGGATAAATCTTTGACGAAACGCGTAGCAATTATCGGAGCAGGGCCTGCGGGCTTGTTTGCAGCTCAAACACTAGCTGAAGCAGGTGTTTCAGTTAGTATTTTTGACCAGCGCCCGTCTCCCGCTCGCAAGTTTCTGATGGCCGGCCTTGGTGGTCTCAATCTTACGCACAGCGAAGACCTAGAGGTCTTCCTCACCCGATATCGTCCAGCGAACGACACCTTGCTCAATTCCGTTCGCGCGTTTCCACCTGCAGCTTTACGGGAGTGGTGTGAAGGGCTGGGTGAAACCACGTTTGTTGGCTCCAGTGGACGTGTGTTTCCCGATAGCTTCAAGACGTCCCCTTTGCTGCGCAGTTGGCTGAAGCACTTGGGTGGGCTGGGTGTTACACTCTCCTCCGGAGTGCGTTGGCAAGGATTTGATGAGGCTGGTGCCCTGTTGTTGCAACGCGGGTCTGATGGCGTTGAGGCGCAAGGTTTTGATGCGGTTCTGCTGGCGCTCGGCGGTGGCTCCTGGGCCAAGTTGGGCTCTGATGGGTCCTGGGTTTCTCTGCTTCGCGAGAAGCAGATTGAGGTTGAGGAATTGCTGCCTGCCAATTGCGGGTTCAAAGTTGCGTTCTCTGATCACTTCAAAGAACGCCATAAGGGGACCCCGCTCAAGAAGGTCGCTGTTTCCCATGGTGATCAGCGTGTGATTGGCGATGCGATGCTGGATGCAAACGGCATCGAAGGCGGCGTTATTTACGCGCTTTCAGCTGATTTGCGAGACGCTATTACGGCAAATGGCACGGCACGGATCGAGATTGATCTGAAGTCGGATGTTTCTCTTGAGAAGCTGACCGCTAAACTGGATCGTCCACGCGGTAAGCAGTCCATGAGCAACTTCCTGCGTAAAGCAACGGGCTTACCTGCTGCAGCGATTGCACTTTTGCGAGAAGCCGGACCAATCCCGACAGAACCGGGTGCGCTGGCATCCTACATCAAAGCACTGCCTCTTACGCTCACCGCACCGCGGTCTATCGAGCGAGCTATTTCCAGCGCTGGTGGCGTTTCCTTTAGCGAAATCGGTGAGGATTACATGCTGGCCAAATTGCCGGGCGTGTTTGTGGCTGGCGAGATGCTAAACTGGGAAGCACCAACTGGCGGTTATCTGTTGCAAGCGGTATTCGCCACGGGGCGTTCCGCTGGTCTGGGGATGCTTGAGTATCTGCGCGAGAAATAATCGCTAGCTGTGTTTGCCGTGGAACTGCCTGCGGTACGCGGTTGGAGTTGTCCCGTATTTGGTTGTGAAGTGGTGACGTAAAGTCGCCGCTGAACCGAACCCGCACAGGTGGGAAAGGTTTTCTATATCCACGGTGTCTTGCGCCTCCAGCAGATACTTTGCGGTTTCCAGCTGCTTAGACCGGCGCCATTCGGCTGGCGCCTGTCCTTGCCAAGTTTGGGTCTGGGCAAGCCAAACAGCTCATAAGCAAGGCCGAACTCAAAATTGCATATAAAAAGCACCGAGGAGAAAAGAAACCTCGGTGCTTGGCTTAAACGTCTCAAGCAGCTCAATCATCTTTTCTTTTTGCTGGCTTTTTGGAACATCTTCTTCATGTCTTTGTCCTCTTTTGCCATCCGGCAAATTTCGGCTTTTGTTTTGTCTTTATAGGCTCCAGCGTAGTGCATGTAGCGCTCGGTATGTTGCTCCAAAAACTGTTTTGCAGCGCAGATCCCTCGCGATTTTTTTGTTGTCAGGCACACCAACAAAAAGGAACTCACAAGCAATTTCGGGTTTTTCAACTCAACAGAGAGACATTTACTATCAATATAGTTTGCCCGGGCAACCGTATCAGCATGCTCTACAAATATTTCCGGCAAAGCTGATTGAGTGGTCACACACCCACTCAAAGAGAGCGCCACAGCGACAAGTAGAAACAATTTTATGTAAATTTTCAACAACTTAACTCCGCGCATCAACTTTGTTCTTATTAGATGCAAGAGTAATGTAATGCAATTTTAAGATGCATATCTTCAACTAATGTGAGTCAACAGTCTGATCAGCACAAAAAAAAGCACCGAGGTGGGAGGATACCTCGGTGCTTATCAGAGCAGGTCCAAAAGGCCGATTGGGAGGGGAAGTACGGCCTTTCAAAATCGTCGGGCAGGACAACCCACTCCAAAAATCAAAGTTAGCTCACCAAACACAATATAGGAGAACTATCTTCAAGTTGTCTGCATGTATTAATGCAGATAATCCCTTTTGGGATATTTTATTATTTGTCATTTACAGATGATTGACATCCGCATGTACTAACCGTCCTGTTAAACCAATGTTGTTCTTGATATTGAAGGTATCAGGATCTTCTTATCATCAGGTTGTCAGAGATGGTGAATAAATCATTATCTGACATTCCGTAGGAACGCAGCGACCTAACGGCAGATTGGGGTAAGAGCAGGGCGAAATACGGCTTTTTCGCGACCCTTGACAGCCAGCTTGTCGCAGGGGATTTCCGAGCCTTAGGGTGAGTGCTGCTGCACTTGAAAATACCACAGAAAATAAACTAGCAAGCTAAGTAATTGCAAATATAGATATCATCAATATTCGGTTGATATCACCATACTTACAACCCATATCATTTTCGATATATCAAAAATTCTCATAAATCCCATCTGACTTAACAACTCCCCTAGCAATAGGTTCAGTAAATTCCGCAACCGTTGACTTGGACCATGTTACATGCGTCAACTAACTTTACGTTGTTTGGAATTTGATCTCGCAGACTACTTTGGGGCATTGATCGGTTTTGAGGTCCTTCTGACAACGCGGGAGGAGTTTATATATGTTTAAGTTATTTAAGGCTGGGGCCGTGTGCCTTGCTGCCAGCACCATGGCATTTTCCATGTCTGCCGGTGTTGCAATTGCAGTTGAGCCAATCAAAATTGCACATATCTACGGCAAAACAGGACCCTATGAGGCCTATGCCAAGCAGTCTCATGTGGGCCTGATGATGGGTCTTGAGTATGCGACTGGCGGCACCATGGAAATTGATGGCCGCAAGATTGAGATGATCGAGAAAGACAGTCAGCTTAAGCCGGATATTGGCCGTGCCATGCTGGCAGAAGCTTACGGCGATGATGAGGTTGATCTGGCAATTGGGCCGGTTTCCTCTGGCGTTGCGCTGGCTATGTTATCTGTTGCCGAGGAATACGAGAAACTGTTGATTGTGGAACCTGCCGTTGCGGACAGCATCACAGGGGCCAACTACAATCGCTATATCTTCCGCACGTCTCGCAATTCCTCTCAGGATGCGATTGCAAACGCAGTGGCATTGGGGCAAGACGGCGCTTCCATCGCAACACTAGCGCAGGACTACGCTTTTGGTCGTGACGGTGTATCCGCCTTTAGGGTTGCGCTTGGCAACACCAAGGCGAAACTGGTGTTTGAGGAATACGCACCTACCGACACCAAAGACTTTACCGCCAGCGCCCAGCGGATTTTTGATGCGCTGAAGGACAAGGAGGGGCGCAAGTTCCTGTTTGTGATCTGGGCCGGTGGCGGCAATCCCATCGCCAAGATCAACGCTATGAACCCGGAACGCTTTGGTATTGAGATTGCTACTGGTGGCAACATTTTAGCGGCGATGAAGGCCTACAAAGCCATGCCGGGCATGGAAGGCGCGACCTACTATTACTACGAGATCCCTCAAAACCCGGTGAACGACTGGCTCGTGAAAGAGCATACAGCACGCTACGATTCCCCGCCGGACTTCTTTACCGCGGGCGGTATGGCTGCTGGTATTGCCGCGGTTGAGGCTATCCGTAAAGCTGGTTCTACAGAGACTGAAGAGCTGATTACTGCGATGGAAGGTATGGAGTTTGAGGGACCGAAGGGCACTATGAAATTCCGTGCTGAGGACCATCAAGCGCTGCAGTCCATGTACCACTTCAAGATCCGCGTTGACCCTGAAGTTGAATGGGGCATTCCTGAGTTGGTTCGTGAGCTGACACTTGAGGATATGGATATTCCAATCCAGAACCAATAGGGCTCTGTTTCTCCATGCATCAGAGTGGCAAAGCGGTGGGTTTCCTTCCGCTTTGCAGCACATAATCACTCACTAAGAACGCTCTGTTTTGTGCAAGTTCCAGCAATCCGGCAGACTGGTCTCATCCCCAGTGGCTTACTTGGGAGCTTTGCTTTTTCAGGTCAGAGTGTCGAGGAGCAAAACTAAGGCCATGGATATTATCTTAAAGCTGTTTTTGCCCCTGTCTTTAGCAGTCATTATGTTTTCGCTTGGGATCACTTTAACCGGACAGGATTTTAAGCGCGTTGTGAAGATGCCGCGTGCCTTTAGCGTGGGTTTGCTGGGGCAATTGCTGTTGCTGCCTGCTGTCGCATTTTTAATATTGCAGGTGATTGAGCTGGAGCCTGCCATGGCGTTTGGCGTCATGTTGCTTTCATTCGCGCCAGGCGGTGTTACCTCCAACCTGCTGACACGCTTTTCTGGCGGAACTGTTGCCCTTTCCGTCTCGCTAACTGCAATCACGAGTCTTTTATGCGTGTTGACGGTGCCGCTTTTGACAGCTGCTGCTGCCGTTTATTTTCTCGGGTCTGATGCACCGATGATTGACGTGACTTCTATTGGCATTGCCATGGCGCTTATTACTACTGTCCCAGTGGCTCTTGGCGTTGTAGTTAATCATCTGACTCCTGCTTTCTCAGTGCGCATCTCCAAGGTGCTTTCCGCTGTTGCTACGATCTTATTTGTCGTCATCGCTTTGGGCGCGGTTGCGACAAACTGGAGTGTGTTGATTGCCAACATTGCAGAGCTTGGCCCCGTACTCATTTTGCTGAACGTGGTGATGCTGCTGATTGGCTATAACGGTGCAAAAGCGATGAAGCTTTCACATCAGGACAGCATTGCCATTGCGTTGGAAGTGGGCGTTCAAAACGCAACGCTTGGTATTACAGTTGGCGCATTGGTTGCCATGAACGGTGAAGCCTTGCCGCCTTACAGCCTTGCCTCCGGTATTTACGCCATCACCATGTATGGCTGCGCATTTGTCTTCATATTTTGGGCACGGCGCAAAACAAAATCCGTTTAATCTCCTGAAATAACTAAACAAACACCTTGAGAAAGGTTGATACACCTTTGATGCATCTGGAAGAAAAACCGGTCCTTTCCACTCATGACCTGACCGTGCGGTTTGGCGGGCATGTGGCTGTTGATGCGGTGACGTGCTCGTTTCATCGCGGTACGTTGACCGCCATTGTTGGCCCTAATGGGGCTGGCAAAACGACCTACTTCAACCTGATCTCCGGTCAACTTTCGGCAACCTCCGGCACTGTCTGGTTTAATGGCGAAGACATCACCAAGCGTTCTGTTGCGGACCGGACTTTGCGCGGCATTGGGCGGGCGTTTCAACTCACCAATCTGTTTCCCGGTTTGACGGTGCGCGAGAATGCACGGCTGGCAGTGCAGGCGCATCAACGGGTGGGAATGGATTTGTTTTCCATGGCGGATAGTCATGTGGAATTAATTGAGCGGGCGGAGCATATTCTTGCGGAGGTGAACCTTTTGGAAAAGGCGGGGCAGATTGTTGCCGAGCTGTCTCACGGGGATCAGCGCAAGTTGGAGGTGGCGTTGATGATCGCCATCGGGCCGCAGGTGTTGATGTTTGATGAGCCTACGGCGGGCATGAGCGTTGATGAGGTGCCGATTATTCTGGACCTCATTGCCGAGCTGAAAAAAGACAAGGACCGCACCATATTGCTGGTGGAACACAAGATGGATGTTATCCGCTCTCTGGCAGACCGGATTATCGTGCTGCACAACGGTGCTCTGGTGGCAGATGGGGAGCCGGCAGCTGTGATCGCCTCACCTATCGTGCAGCAGGCTTATCTGGGTATTGCTCCTGAAGATGCGCAGGAGGAAGCTCATGTCTGATGCTCTTTTAAAGCTGCGCGGCGTGCATACGCATATCGGCCCCTACCACATTTTGCAGGGTGTGGATCTGGATGTGCCCAAGGGCGGGGTTACGGTTTTGCTTGGCCGCAATGGTGCTGGGAAAACAACCAGTCTGCGCACCATCATGGGCTTGTGGCAAGCATCCCAGGGAACTGTTGTTTTTGACGGCAGTGAAATACAGGCGGAGGCCACGCCAGTCATTGCCCAGCGCGAGATTGCCTTTGTGCCTGAGGATATGGGCATCTTCACCGATCTCACCGTGCAGGAAAACATGCTGCTGGCGGCGCGCAGTGGCCCTATGGATGCGGCGCGGTTGGAATGGGTGTTTGGCCTGTTCCCGCCTCTCAAGACGTTCTGGAACAATGCGGCGGGTAATCTTTCTGGCGGACAGAAGCAGATGCTGGCGGTTGCGCGGGCGATTATTGAGCCGCGCAAGCTGATCTTGATTGATGAACCGACCAAGGGGCTCGCACCTGCCATCATCAACGCCATGGCTGCTGCTTTGCGTGAGCTGAAAGAAACAGACACCACCATCTTATTGGTGGAGCAGAACTTTTCCATGGCGAGCGCCGTGGGCGATACAGTTGCTGTAATGGATGATGGCCGCATCATCTACTCTGGTGACATGGCAACACTTGTCTCTGACAGTGCGCTGCAAGAACGTCTTATGGGCTTATCTCTGGAGGCACACCAATGAGCGACAGTCTTATCAAACCCCGCATTGAGCGGCCTAATTTTGCCGAGCTGCTGGAGCAGAAATCCCCTCTCCTGCTGGTTCCGGTTTTGATGCTGATTGGCTTTTCCGCTATCGGCTCAAGCTCCACTTGGCTGACGCTGACAGCGGCGGGCCTTGCCATGGGAATGATGATTTTCATCATGGCATCCGGCCTGACTGTGATCTTCGGCCTGATGGACGTGATCAACTTTGGGCACGGGGCTTTCATCTCGCTCGGTGCCTTTGCTGGGTTCTCGGTACTCGGTGCCTTGGGTGGCTGGATTGAAAGCCCCAGCATTGCGCTTAATCTGGGAGCTGTGTTGCTGGCAATTGCCTTTGCCATGCTGGTGACAGGTCTTGTTGGCTATGGCTTTGAGAGGGTGATTGTTAAGCCCGTGTATGGCCATCACCTCAAACAGATCCTCGTGACCATGGGGGGCTTGGTTGTGACCCAGCAGATCATCTATGTAATCTGGGGACCGGATGAGATTGCGCTGGCGCGCCCTGCTGCATTTCAGGGGTCCTTCATTGTGCTTGGGGCTGCGATTGAGAAGTACCGCATTCTCGCCATTGCGGTTGGCCTGCTGTTGTTTGCAGGCATGCGCTTTGTGCTGGTGCGGACCAAGATCGGGCTTCTCGTTCGTGCTGGGGTTCAAAATGGTGAGATGGTGGAAGCTCTGGGCTATCCCATTCAGAAGCTGTTTCTCGCGGTGTTTATGGTGGGCTGTGCTCTGGCTGGTCTCGGCGGCGTCATGTGGGGCATGTATCAGGAAACGATCACGGCTCACATGGGTTCAGAGGTGATGATCTCGGTGTTTATTGTGGTGATCATTGGCGGGCTCGGTTCCATTGAAGGCTGCTTCATTGGTGCGATGCTGGTGGGATTGCTGACAAACTACACGGGCTATCTTGTGCCCAAGCTGGCGCTGGTCTCGACGATCCTGCTGATGGGCGGCGTGTTGATGTGGCGACCGCAGGGTCTCTACCCTGTTGTGAAAACGCATTGAGGAGCGCTGGTATGATTATGAAACTCCTCTCGGGTGATAGCCCACGCAGCAAAACCCTAAGCTTTGTTTTGCTGATAATTTTGTTCGGCCTGATGTTTGCGCCTTTCCTATTTCCCGGAACACGCTCCTTAGATACCGCGGCACGCATTTGCATCTTCATCGTACTGGTTGCCAGCTATGACTTGCTGCTGGGCTATACGGGCGTTGTGTCCTTCGCGCATACTATGTTCTTTGGCATTGGCGCTTACGGGACAGCTATAGCGTTGACAAACATGGGCGCGACGTACTCCGCCCTCGCCTTCGGTACGATAGCTGGTGCTTTGTTTGCGGGGCTTTTCGCCTTTGTTATTGCGCTGTTCTCTTTGCGAGTGAAGGCGATTTTCTTTGCCATGATGACGCTGGCTGTGGCGAGTGCGTTTTTGGTGCTGGTCTCTCAGCTCTCCTGGTTCACCGGTGGGGAGGATGGGTTGAGTTACCGAATCCCTCGTGAGATGACGCCCGCTTTCAAGCTGATTAAAGAGAAAATTTTGGGTGTTCGCATCAACGGCAAGCTGATCACCTACTATGTGGTCTTCTTCAGCTCGTTCTTTCTGTTTTTGGTCATGTTGCGCATGGTGAACTCGCCTTTTGGTCGGGTTTTACAAGCCATTAGGGAGAACGCATTTCGCGCTGAGGCCATCGGATACAAGGTGGTTCGCTACCGCAGTGTAGCAACTGTTTTATCTGCCGTTATGGCAGCTCTGGCAGGCTCTCTCATGGCGGTCTGGTTGAGGTATACGGGACCGGCTACAACCCTCTCTATGGACATTATGGTGGACATATTATTGATGGTTGTGATTGGCGGAATGGGCAGTATGTACGGTGCAACAATTGGTGCTGTTCTGTTCATCCTCACACAGTCTTATCTTCAGAATTTCCTCGCTATCCTTCAGGAATCGCTAGGTAACCTTCCGGTGATTTCAGAGATAGTTTCGCCCGAGCGTTGGCTGCTTTGGCTTGGGTTATTGTTTATCTGTAGTATCTATTGGTTCCCGAAGGGTGTGGTTGGTCGCATGAGGGGGACATAATGGGCTCAAACGCCCCCTTTTTATATTTTCCATCTTGTGGATTTCTCAAGGAACAACTACATCCATAGGGACGAGTAAGCTTAGAGATTTGCTTATCCCGTAGTATTAGAGGGGCGACATATAACCCGTCCCCCTATATGAACTATTGGTACTGATTGCTTTTAAACGAGATGAGAGCTCAGAACGAATGGCTACGGGCTGTTTTTGGAGACACGGTTGGCAATGTGCCGATGTATATATCGGAACAATGTCCTTTTCGGCCTTTGATTACATTGCTCGTTACTACTGACCCGCTTTAACCAGGCGAGTTGACTTTTTAAGGCTTAAAGGACGTTTCCATGCGACAAGACGGTACCCTCAAATTCTTCAACCACGACAAAGGCTACGGCTTCGTTACTCCAGCTGACGGTTCCAAAGACATCTTTGTTCACATCACAGCTTTCGAAAGCTCCGGCATGACAGTACCTGCTGAAGGCGCTGCAATCACTTTCGTTGCTGAAGAAGATCGTCGTGGCCGCGGCTTGCAGGCTTCCCAGATTGAGCTTTCTTAATCTGAACGATTTTCGAATTCGCTTTAGTCGTTTAGCTCCAGCAAACGCACGATGAGCGAAAACGAGTGTAGAAGGCCTGATGCGCACCGGATTCACCTCCGAGTGCCGTCAGGCCTTTTTCCGTTTTATTCGCAGGCCGGTCTTGGGATTGTGCCAATGCTCACACCCGTGATTGCACCTGCCTGATACTCAACCTGACTTCCCCGCGGGTGCCAAGCTATTTCCCAATCACGACGAGCTGATGAATATGTGATGCGCATTAGACCCCGTTGTTTTTGCATTGCAATTTTCACAATGTTAGTGCTCTGGGACACTCGTAAAACCGGCTCTAAAGGCCTATACTGGAATTCTGTGTGGCGACACATACTTTATAATCGTTAGAGCAGGCGAGCACTCATAGTTTTGAGCAAGGAAATCATAGTGAAGGAACTCTCCAAGGCCAGCCGAACGCAGCAGCGGATTCTCACAGCAGCACTCGACTTGGTTCAGGCTCAAGGAGGCGGCCAGTTTTCGCTTGATGCAGTGGCAAAACATGCGGGGGTTTCCAAAGGCGGGTTGCTTTACAGTTTCCCCAGTAAACACGCTCTGATCCGCGCGATGGTTCAACACCATGTGGACCAAATTCGCGATGACGTAATGCAGGCCGAAAATGAGTATTCAGCGGATCCATATCGCCATAAATTGATGCGCGCCTTTATTTCTGGAATTTGTGAAAATCACAAGGAAGACAACAAAGCAGCCTCTGGACTTTTGGCAGCTATTGCCGATGATCCAAGTCTGCTTGACCCGGTTCGTGAGTTTCACAAGGAACTGTATTCCCGCATCCAACTGGAGTCTGAAGACCCAGAACTAGCTTCCTTGGTTTATCTGTCGGTTCAAGGTATTCACAGCAATGGAATGTTCCAAGTTTTGGATAAAGAACAACTAGATGTCGACACACTACTGGACCGTATGATGGAAATACTCAAATAAACTCCACATAATTGTGATTTTTAGAGAAATTTCAAATTTAAGATGTGGCACATCCCCCTCCCTTTCTGTTAGTTTTATTACCTAGTATTTGTCAGGGTAAAATAGGGGATGCCGATGAAGCGCCGTGATTTTCTCAGGAAAGCTGTTATCACCGGGGCTGCAGGCGGAGCTTCTGTTCTTGCTGCACCCGCACTTGCAAATTCCACACTCAATCTGAAACTGGTTGGGGCCTTCCCAAAAGGGTTTCCCGGCGTAGGGACATCCGCAGAGCAGCTTGGCAAGCGCATTGAAGCCCTGTCTGACGGTAAGATCTCCATCAAGTATTATGGCGGTGGCGAGCTGGTTCCTCCATTTGAGACCTTCTCTGCTGTTTCCTCTGGCACTGCAGATATCGGTCACAACGCGCCGTATTACCAAGTTGGCAAAATTCGGTCGACTATGTACTTCACCACCCTGCCCTTTGGTCTGGATGCGACCGAGCTTTCTGGTTGGCTGCGCCACGGCGGCGGTCAGACTTTCTGGGATGAAGCCTACGGAAACCGTTTTACGCAGGAAGCTCTGGTGCACAGGCTGGTGGCTGGTTCAAAAAACCAATCAAATCACTCGATGATCTTGTTGGGTTGAAAATGCGCATCGCTGGTTTAGGCGGCGATATTTTACGCAAGGTTGGTGCAACGACTGTCGTCACCCCTCCGCCGGAAATCTTCTCCGCCCTTCAATCCGGTGTTGTCGATGCAGCTGAATTTGTAGGCCCGTGGAATGACCTTGCACTGGGTCTTTACAAGATCGCGCCTTATTACCATCTGCCAGCGTTCCATGAGCCGGGCCCGGGTCTGGAGATGATCGTCAACCAGAACACCTATGAAAATCTCAGTCCTTGGCTAAAAACTGTTCTGGCGCAGGCCGCGACTGCTCAAGCAGAAGAAAGCACAGCTGAGTTCCGTTATAACAATACGATTGCTCTTTCAACATTGGTGGAACGCGGTGCAATTCTTTCCGCCTTCCCGAAGGATGTTATGGAAGCAATTGGGGCTGCTGCACGAGACGTCATTGCAGACTTCCCTAAGGGGGATGCTATGAGCGAGAAGATCCATGGGTCTTACATGGACTACGTGAGAGCCTGTGCTTTTTACGGAGCTCGCATGGAAGGGCAACTCTATCAGGACAGAGCAAGCGTCTGGGGAGAATAAGATTTTCAATAAACTATGACGAATCGAAGGGAGCATTAGCTCCCTTTTTTCTTGTTTACATGTGGAAGCAATAAGTTGCTCAAGATCATCAGACACAATTGCTAGGTAATTGGGTCTATCTTTTTGGGCCTCAATTAAGAAAAGTAGACAAAAAATCGATAAATTATGCGAAATGGCAAATAAATATGAGTGTAGTACAAATTTTCACCTACAGATAAACACTCTATAAAGAATTACTAATTCAATTTAGGCGTGTAATCACAAAACGGTGAAGCGTACGTTGCATTTTCCGTTTCACAATTGAAATTCGGGTTTCCCTTACAGGTGCTTCTATGCGTCGTATTCTTCTAAAATATCGCATCATTGCGATATTCATGCTTGCGTTTGTGCCAATGCTTTACTTCGCTGGCTCACAAATATTTTCCGCCTACAATAAGAAGATGGAAGCCTCGTCGATTGGACAAGTTGCCGAGTTTGTTCCTGTTTTGAGTGCTGTTGTTCATGAGCTGCAGAAGGAACGTGGTCGCTCCGCCGGTTATCTGGGATCCAAAGGAAAGAGCTTTGTTGAAGGCCTTAACCAGCAACAAAAACTGACCGACGATAAAATCCGCACTTATAATGCTGCGCTTACAAACATCGACCTGAAAACCATCGATAGCGGTTTGGCAGCGCAAGTTGATATGGTGAATGACCGTCTTGCCAATATCGACCAGATTCGTGCTGATGTAAAAAACCTGAATACCACTGTTGGCGAGACTGTTGCTTACTACAGTGGCACGATTAAAGAGGCCTTCAAATTTTTGCCCGACACTGTTCGTGTAAGCCGCGATGCAAGCCTCGTACGTAAACTGAGCATGTACGAAGAAGTGTTATTGGGTAAAGAAAACGCAGGTATCGAGCGGGCGATTGGTGCAAACGGATTCAGTGCGCAGGAGTTCAATGCTGCCAGTTACCGGCGTTTTGTTCGCCTGAGTGCGACACAAGATACCCACTTTGAGACTGCTCAATCTCTGATGACAGGGCCTCAAATCAAATTTCTAGAAAAGATCTTTGCCCGCCCCATTATGTCTCAGGTTGATGCAGCGCGTAAGCTCGGTTACAGCTCAGCGTTTGGCGGCGACATTTCCTCCATCACAGGCTTTACTTGGTTCGACTTGGCTACGAAGCGCATCGATGCCTTGAAGGATTTTGAAGACTATCTGGCTGATGAACTGGTCATGCACGCTCAAGAGCTGACAGCCAATGCACAAAGGCAATTCTTGCTGGCGCTTATTATCACTGCTCTGGTGACGGTGCTGGGCATCGGCTTGGCGATAGCTATTATTCGCAGCGTTTCCCTGCCTGTTGCCGCTCTCCTCACTGACGCCCGCAGCCTTGCAGAAGGCGACACCACGGTTACCTTCTCCGGTGCAATCGGCGTGGATGAAGTTGGCCGTGTTGCAACGGCTGTAATGTCATTCCGCGATACTGTTGCTGAACAGAAGCGACTGCAAACCCTTTCTGAGAAAGAACATGAGCGAGAGCGGAACCGTCAGGAACACGTGGATCAATTGATCAGCACGTTCAATGATCAGGTGTCCAACGTTCTTAATCGGGTGGACGATAATACCGGCAAGATGCAGCATACTGCTGATGCTCTGACGCATATTGCCACCACGACCTCCGAGCGCGCGAACAGGGCAGCAGGCTCTTCCGAGCAAGCCTCTCACAACGTACAAACCGTTGCCTCCGCCGCAGAAGAACTCTCCGCTTCTATTGAGGAAATTGGACGCCAGATTTCCCATACCAAGCAGACTGTTGATGAGGCGACCGCTGTTGCCACCGCAACCAATGACCACGTGGAAAATCTTGATGCTGCTGCGCAGAAGATTGGCGAAGTTGTCAGCCTCATCCGTGATATTGCAGAGCAAACCAACTTGCTGGCACTGAACGCAACCATTGAGGCTGCGCGTGCAGGTGAGATGGGCAAAGGATTTGCGGTTGTCGCTTCTGAGGTAAAAGAGTTGGCAACACAGACCTCTAAAGCAACGGAAGAGATTTCCTCTCAAATCTCCGGCATTCAGGGCTCCACCAAGGAGGCTGTAACGGCTATCGAGCAAATTGCAGGCACCATGCAGCAGGTGAACGAATACACCAGCTCCATTGCCACCGCGATCTCGGAGCAGAATGCTGCAACCTCTGCCATCAGTCAGAATATTCAGCAGGCCGCACAAGGCACGCAAGACGTTGCCGATAGCATGTCTGTGGTGACATCCTCAGTTGAAGAAACCAACCAATCTGCAGGGCAGGTTCTGGATGCTTCTCACTCGGTTTCCCATCAGGCGACAGAGTTGCGGCAGACCATCTCCACCTTCCTGAAAGAGGTTGTGGCTGCATAAGCCTCTCTCATTTTTAAAGTAATCTGGAGGAGGGCTAACGCTCTCCTCTTTTTTGTTTTTGGGTGCTGTGTTGACCTTGGGCAGAAAGGCCATATAAGGGCGCCATGCAAACTGTTGATGTTCTTGTTTTAGGTGCCGGCGCCGCTGGCTTGATGTGTGCGATTGAAGCTGGCAAACGGGGCCGCTCTGTGCTGGTGATTGACCACGCCAAGCGCCCGGCGGAGAAAATCCGTATTTCCGGCGGTGGACGGTGTAACTTCACCAACCTGCACGCCTCCCCTGCCAACTACTTGTCGCAAAACACACGGTTCAGCGTGTCCGCTTTGAAGCGATATACTCAGCGCGACTTTATTGGGCTTGTAGATAAATACCGCATCGGTTGGCACGAGAAGACACTGGGCCAATTGTTTTGTGATGACAGCGCCCAGCAGGTCATCGACATGCTGTTAGATCTTTGTGATCAGCATGGTGTGCAGGTCCAACTGGAAACCAGCATTACCGCTCTCAGCAAGCCAGATGACCGCTTTACGGTTGGCACGTCCAACGAAACTGTTCGGGCGCAGTCTCTTGTGGTTGCTTGCGGTGGTCCATCAATTCCCAAAATGGGAGCCACTGGTTTTGGTTATGAGATTGCTACACGGTTTGATTTGCCGGTGATTGAACCACGCGCTGCGCTGGTGCCGTTTGTGTTTGATGATGTGATGCGTGAGCGCTCCAAACATCTGGCGGGCGTTTCAGTTGATGCTGTGGTTTCCTATGGCAAAACCAAATTCCGTGAGGGATTGTTGTTCACGCACCGTGGCTTATCTGGCCCCTCCATATTGCAGATCTCCTCCTACTGGGAAGAAGGCAAGGACCTTCGTGTCAATTTGCTGCCAGATACGGATGCCTTTGAAGCCTTGAAAGCAGCAAAACAGGCACAACCAAAACAGGAACTTAAGACAGCTCTTTCCAACCTGCTCCCAAAGAAACTAGCTCTCCACATTGCGGAGACAAACAAGTTTCAGGGACGATTGGCTGACACCTCAGACAAAGTGCTACGCAAAGCAGCTCAAGCGATCAATGAGTGGACTGTGAAGCCAGTCGGCACCGAAGGCTACCGTACGGCTGAGGTCGCTCTAGGTGGCGTTAGCACCAAGGCCCTCTCCTCCAAGACCATGGAAGCCAACACTGTTCCGGGCCTCTACTTCATCGGCGAAGTGGTGGACGTAACCGGCCATCTGGGTGGCTTCAACTTCCAATGGGCCTGGTCCTCCGGCTTCGCCGCAGGCCAATTTGTGTGAGTTTGTGTGAGTTTGTGCAGGTACAATACAGTTTGTAATGTCTGAGCTTTCGTGAGCTCGCAACCATTATTTGTCCGAAGAGAAGACCAGGATCGTGCTGGATGGGCTGCGCGATGAAGACAGCATTGCTGAGCAAACTCTCGAACTTCGACAGCACAAAAAAGCATGGAGCACTTACGTGGAGGCCCGGTCCAGATACATCCACCGTCCTTTGGCATTTACATAAGTTTCATCCATTCGGCAGGATGAGCTGGTTGGTCGTTTGCGTAACCTCGCCAGCTTAGCGAGTAAAGGCGCGAACCTCACAAGCCAACGGTGCGATCCCACATATGGCAGAATATCAGTGGATAGGAAAACATTGCGACAGAGCCAATTACAGTGCTTTACAAAGCTTCCTGAAGGCACCCCATACCATGCATAACATACAAATATGAGGTGCTTTGAGTTTTGAAATGCCTCCTGCAAGCAAATGCTAAAAAGTTGTAGCCCCTGTTTCAGCAGTACCAACAGCTTCACGCAATGCGGTAAACAACTCCCGACCCGTCCCTACATAATTAGAAGACAGATCTGGCTTTGTCGTTTCTCGTGTGAGTACATTTGGATCTAAGATTTCCAACTCGCCTTTGGCCGCATCCACGCGCACTACATCACCATTTTTCAACTTGGAAATCGGACCACCGTCCAGCGCCTCGGGACTGACGTGAATAGCTGCAGGCACTTTGCCCGATGCTCCGGACATCCGCCCGTCTGTTACTAGAGCAACCTTGAAACCACGCTCTTGAAGTACAGCCAATATTGGTGTGAGATTATGCAACTCCGGCATCCCATTTGCCTTTGGCCCCTGGTACCGCACAACAACAATCACATCCTTATTCAGTTCTCCATTCTGGAACGAATTTTTCACATCGCCTTGATTATGAAATACGCAGATAGGAGCTTCGATTACGTGGCGCTCTGGAACTACAGCGGAGACTTTCATTACAGCAGTGCCTAGATTGCCGGCCAGTCTTTTCAGCCCACCCTTTTCCTGAAACGGGTTCTCAAACCTACGAATTAGCTTGTCATCAATCTCTTGGTCGGCACCACTTACCCAGCGAATATCGTCATTCATTAACTGAGGCTCTTGTGTGTACAGCTCGATCCCGTCTCCAGCGACCGTTTTAACATCGCTGTGCAGCCAGCCTCCACGAAGTAATTCGCCAATAACGACTTTCAATCCGCCAGCAGCGTGGAAATGGTTCACATCTGCCATGCCATTTGGATAGACGCGAGCCAACAGCGGGGTAACCTCGGAAATATCCGCAAAATCATCCCATGTAATAATAATTCCAGCCGATTTAGCCATAGCGATCAGATGGATAAGGAGGTTCGTGGAGCCACCGGTTGCGTTCAGCCCGATGATACCATTCACAATCGCCTGTTCATTCAGAATATGGGCAAATGGAGTAAAATTGTCCCCCATCATCGTTATTTCGAGTGCGCGTTTTGCAGCAGCTTTGGTTATAGCGTCACGCATTCCAGAAGCAGGATTAATGAAACTGGAACCGGGCAATTGCAGGCCCATAAACTCCATCAACATCTGGTTTGAATTGGCCGTTCCATAAAAAGTACAGGTGCCGGAGCTATGATAGGATGCCATCTCCGCCTTGAGCAGATCTTCTCGATCAACTTTACCCTTTGCATACTCTTGACGGATGCTAGCTTTCTCAGAGTTTCCCAAACCAGATGGCATCGGACCTGCCGGTACGAACACAGCAGGTAGATGACCGAACGTAGCAGCCGCTGTAACGAGTCCGGGAACAATCTTGTCACAGACACCTAGATAAACTGAACTATCAAAAACATTATGTGACAAACCAACAGATGCTGACATGGCAATCAGATCTCGCGAAAGAAGCGAGATATCCATTCCATCTTGACCCTGAGTTACACCATCGCACATAGCAGGTACTCCGCCTGCAACTTGCGCGGTCGCATTCATTGAGCGGGCAACATCTCGAATGAGATCGGGGTACCGTTCATAAGGTTGATGCGCAGATACCATATCATTGTAGGCCGTAATGATCCCTAGATTGGGTGTGGCTCCCAGTGCCAGTTTAACCTTGTCTTTTGGGCATGAAGCAGCAAAGGCATGAGAAAGATTGCCGCAAGTCAAGTGAGTTCGGGACGGTCCCTGCGCAATGGCACGGTCTGTCTTTGTATTATATGCGGCTCTGGTTTTGGCACTACGTTCACGGATTCTGTCTGTAACTCTCTTGATGGCGTCTTGAACTGTCATGCCTGTGACCTCGTAATGTATTATTGTTATAGATTGTCCGTCGTCGTATAAAATTGGACAGATATTTTTTGATTAACGAAGTATCTGGCCCGGGAGATCTAAATGTGCAGCGGCCTGTGCGTGATAACGAGCTCTGCGGACGACGCCGCCTCTTCAGCTGCTTACGCACGGAAGCATCTTGCGCCAACTGACGGGTTTCGTTTACTTCATTGGCCTTTAT
This sequence comes from Pseudovibrio sp. Tun.PSC04-5.I4, assembly GCF_900104145.1. NCBI lineage: Bacteria > Pseudomonadati > Pseudomonadota > Alphaproteobacteria > Hyphomicrobiales > Stappiaceae > Pseudovibrio > Pseudovibrio sp. Tun.PSC04-5.I4. Next base: position 2,198,126 of record NZ_FNLB01000006.1, read on the forward strand.
GTTGGTACACAGCCTCTAGGTAATGATGTAGCGGTCATAATCATCAAATACGGTAGAGAGATAGAGTGCGCCGCAGCCAATAATCTTGAACTAGGTGAAATTAGTTTGCCACTGCTGGTTCGGCTTTGTCGTTTTGTCTTTAAACTCGTTTGCCGCTTTGATGACCACATAGGCGGGACTGGTAATCAGACCCTGCGCCTTCAGCTCCTGATAGACGTAAGCCCATGAAACAAAAAATTGTATCGTTAAAGCATACCGCCAACTCGCAGGTAAACTGACCTGACTCCTCCCAGAGCCAGGTCTATGATTTGTGGTCTGAGCTCAACGGGAATACGGTTCCATCCTTTGCTAGGACGCGATATCTGACATGCTCAAAAGGCGTCTAAGACGTACATACGAAATGTGAACTGATTGCATGTATTGCCACCGGACAGTTTGGTCCGATGGCAATTGAAGACGTAATTACCGTGAGTAAATCGTCCACAAATCCTGCCAATCCTGCAGTTTGGAGAAGTCCTGATCTGTTGTCGTGGAGTCAGTTACGTGAAGTTGATCAACATAATTCGCAACACCGGAACCTTCATCGGCTGGCATCGATGTGTTGACGTTTGTAGCGATTTTTCCATCGATCAACTGAGGTTCCATCCCCTCGCCGCGCATCATGAAGTGTACAAACAGTTTTGCCGCGTTGGGACTGTCAGTTCCGCTTGCGATCACAGCGACACGTGGAGTGAGCTGGCCTGCGAACGGCTTCATCCCACCACAAATACCCATTGCATATCCGTATTTTTTACGAAAAATGGACGTACTTAAGAATCCGAAATGAGGATCCTTAAGTCCTGGAGTGCCGATAATCGGGCCAACTTCGCTGTCTTTTCTGGTTACATTTGGCCCGTTTTTCGCAAAACGCTTGACCCATTCATTGGTGGCACTTTGCACATCAGCAGGCAGGTCTTTGCCGAAATGCTCACGATAAGCTTCTCTCATCGCGTCATCATTGTGAGTTTCCAGCTGGTTGAACCAAAACATTGTTTCGTTTCGGAGAAGAGGATCTGGAATACTCACACGCCCGGACCATTCTGGATCAGTAAGCTGCCAGATATTAGAAACGGGGCATTTATCGCCGTATACTTCGGTATTGTAGGCCCAAACCCAAGGATTCAAGCTTGTGATTGCCGGGTTCTGATAGGCCTCAGGGGTTGTATCGGTCAGATCCGGTGGCATCCAGCTTGTACCGACGCCAGTTGGCAAAATCTGCGATGTAATGGAGGGCAAGTTGCTCATGTTAAAAACGTCGTGAGTGACGTTTCCAGCTGCCGCTTCCCGCTTCAGGATCAACTCTTGTTTCTGACCACCGAGCTTCACACCAGTCGCTTTAATCCCATAAAGCTTTGTGAAGTTGGCTGCCATGGTTTTGATCTTGCCGGTGGCATCGACTACGATGATAGGTGGTTCTTTCTTTGCAGCTTCGATCAAAGCTTCCAGGGAGTAGTTGTCATCCGAAATTCCCAATTCGGCTGCACCTACGGATGGCGAAGCTGCTATTGTTGCAACAATAGCCCCGCATAGTATTTGGTTTAAGTTTTTCACGTCATGTTCCTCTTCTGACGGTGATTAATTGGATGAAATTTGTGTGAGGCGATCACCGGCAGCATCGAACGCATGCAAATCGTTCTTGCTTACCGATAGTTGGATGAGCTGTTCAGGTTTTAGGTCGCCAATCTGTGCCTTCAATGCAAACAACCGTGTGCCGGCAATATCCAATTCAATGATCCAGTTACCTCCCGTGGGAACAAGATCTATGATTTGCGCAGAGCATTGTGGGTTGCCATTGGCGGAGCTTGCAGTGCTTGGTAGAATGTCAATTGTTTCAGGGCGAACTCCAATGGAGTGTATTGACTGGTCGCCAAGACAAAGCAGCTCAACGGCTTCGCTCAGCCAGTTTTTGAATATCGAGTTGTCCAGAGAGCCCATCTCGATGATATTGATTGGCAGTGTTCCGACAAACTCCGCCACGAACCTGTTGGCTGGCCGATCATAAATATCTTCCGGAGTGCCTATTTGCTGGAGACGACCTTCATTCATCACGGCAATTTTGGTCGCCAGTGTCATCGCTTCCCACTGGTCGTGCGTCACGAAGACAAATGTTGATCCCAGTTCAGCGTGAATTCGCTTAAGTTCGGTCCGCATGTCCAGACGCAACTTGGCATCCAGATTCGACAAGGGTTCATCCAGCAGAATGACTTTAGGGCTGACTGCTATCATCCGTGCTAGGGCTACACGTTGCTGCTGTCCCCCGGACACCTCAGATGGATACCTCTGCCTATACTTCTCGATACCTAGTTTCTTAACAACGGTATCAATGATTGTTTTGCGCTCGTTTGCGGGAACTTTCTTAATTCGCAAACCAAACTCAATATTTTCCTCAATGGTCATATGAGGCCAGAGCGCGTAGTTCTGAAACACCATTCCAAGCTGCCGCTTTTCAGGGGGAACGAAAATCCCTTCCGCGTTCGCGTCAACAACCTTATCACCGATTGAAATCTCGCCTGATGAGAGATTTTCAAGACCTGCAATCATACGCAAAGTAGTAGATTTACCACACCCAGAAGGTCCAAGAAGGCACAGGAACTCGGAAGCAGGAATCTCAAGGTTTAGATCCGTGACAGCGCGAGTGTTACCTCTGGTGTATATCTTATTGACATTACGAATACTTATGTTGGTCATTTGTTATCCTCCAATGCCACTGCCGAGATTGCTCTTGCCGACTTTTTGTCCGAGCCGGGTGCCGAGAAACGCTATAAGACAGATCATAATTGCCACGGCATTTGCCGCTTGGGTGTATCCAAAATCGACGAGTCGAACCGCATAGGTTGTGAGGAGATCAGTTCCGGGAACAGCCAGAAGGATGACAAGGCTTAAGCCCTTGATCCCTGAAATAAACGGCAAAAGTATCCCTGCAACGAGTGCGCCTCGATGGATGGGCAACACGATCGAGGTCGCACGCCGCCACCAGCCTGCACCTGCTATTTGTGCCGCTTCTTCTGGGTCTTTGCCCATTTGCATCATTGCCGCGATACCTGCGCGTGAGGCAAACGGCATTTGGCTTGCCAGTAGCGCAATGACGAGAATGTAGCCGGTGCCATAGAGCGACGGAATAGGACCACGCGGAACCGCAAACATGGAAAGGTATGCGGCGGCAAATGCAACTCCAGGCACAAGGTAGGGCAAGAACGTCACTTGCTTCAAGAATGCGCCCATCAACTGGAAAGGAGATCGGGCAACTATGTAGCCGACTATCAATCCCAGAACACCTGCGCCGATTGAGGCCGTTCCAACCATCCATACGGTATTCCAAGCGGCAACCCAGAATTCGCGCGTCAGCAACAACCCTTGAGGCATGGCAGTGGTTATGAGGTCCTGGCCGATCCAGTAATCAAGTGTGAAGTTGTCCCAAGTGAATACTCCAGGCATGTGCATTATGGTGGTAAGGAATAAGGCACCCAAAGGTATGATTGCACTCATCAAGACGAAGGTTGTAGCAAACCCAAATGCAGGGACGTGCCATTTCCCTAGCTCAGAGATTCTGTGCAGAGATCCTTTCGACCCGATTGTGACAAACCGCTGTGCCGCTTTGAGCAATTTCATATCGATCAGTACGGACGTTGCCCCCAAAACGACAATCGCGCCGGCAAGCACAGCAGACATTCCGTCCTGTCCAGTCGATATCGCCCGCAACAATGATGTTGCCAAGAGATCAAATTTAACCGGAGCACCAATGATGTAGGTGACGCCAACATCACCTAAGCATTTAGCAAAAACCAGTGTTGATGCAGAAATAATAGAAGGGCGGAGAAGTGGAAAAACAATCTTCCGGGCAACCAGCATTGGGCTGGCTCCAAGTGTCCGTGCGGCTTCTTCCAATTGGCTGTCGAATTGCTTCAGTGCGTTACCAACAAGCAAGATTACAAATGGCACGTAGTGAAATGCCAAAATTACTGTGATCGGAACGAAGCCATATGCGAGCCAGTCTGGAGGGGTAATGCCCAAACTTTCCAGCCAGCCAGAAGGTCCGCCTAATTTGCGGTTCCTAAAGATTACCATCCAAGCCAGCGCGAATGTCCAGGACGGGACCATATATGGAACGATCAAGGCCGTAGAAAACCAATTTCGGAACAGCAGGTCAGTTCTACTCACCAGCCAGCCGAGTAACCCACCCACCAGAAGCGTAGTAATGATAACGGACACTGACACCAATGCAGTGTTTATGAGCGGATTCCAGAAAATATAGGTCGATATCGGCGAGGACAATGCGCGGCGCAAGTAATAAAACGTTAATTCACCAGTGGAGTCATTTGCACGGGCTTGGTCAGCAAAATCTACCGTAATTGCATCCCAAAGCATAAGTATTACGGGTGCCAGAATTAGGTAAATTGCAAGAATGGAAAGTATTATTCCCAGCGCGACAATTGGGTTCCCTGCCCAAGATCTTGATTTGTACCAAATTTTTCTCAAGCGGAGAGCTGGACCACGTAGTGTTGGAGGAGCTTCAGGATTGACCACGTCTTATTTATCCTTCGAATTGAAACGTGCTTCATCGTTCAGCGCCTAAGCGCTGTAGCAATTTGACAGGTAGTGAGTTGTGCTAGGGGTCGTTGTGTGAGGGTTAGTTTTGCATAGCTTTACCGCTTTCAATGACCCTGCGTACGGTCAGCCAATCCACATCGTATTGAACCGGCAAAAATCGATTGTCGCCTCGGAATTCCTTGATCATTCGTGGTGGAAACTCGAACTCAAAGAAGCAGCTTTGTAATTGCTCAACCAGAGTTGAGTCCAAATTGTGTGCGTAGGCAAACGAAGAGGTTGGGAACAATGGGCTCGAATATAGGATTCTGAAATCTGACTTGTTGATTCGACCCCGCTCTGCCATGCGGTCAAATACATCAGACGCGACAACTGCCATGTCATAGTCACCATTGATCAATCCAAGGATTGATTGGCCGTGTCCGCCAGTCATGATCGGATCGTAATCCGTATTAGGTTCCAGCCCTTCATTTGGAAAAAAATGCAGAGCTGCATAATGCCCGGAATTTGATTGATAGGATGTATGGGCGACCTTCCGTCCCACAAGTTCTGTCAGTGAAGAGAAGGTACTTGAGCTACTAACAATGGCGATAGAATTGTACCGTCGAATACCTTCTAGTGTTCCTTTTGCTGCAAACGGATGAGCACCAGCTTGTTGGACCGCCTTAACAGTTGCACCCGTGCTAAACCCTGCGAAATGTAGCCGCCCTCTTCGAAAAGCATCAATTTGTGCTTGGGCGGATTGAACAGGGTAATAGACTATCTGACGCTGTGTACATTCCTCCAAATAACGTGTGAAGGGGCGAAACAGCTCAGCATAGATATTGGGCTCCTCGATTGGTGTGTAAGCCCAAACCAAGGTATCCGGATTGCGTAGCGAAGAGCGCTCCTCCGGCGGGTCTGCAAGCAAATCGCAATTGCTGTCCGTGTACTCTGAATTCAGTCCAGACGGTGCCGGACAATCGGATGCATTTGCAATGCACACGGTTAGAAGCATCGCCGTGAAACACCCGCACAATAGATTGCGCACTACACTGATTGGCGCTATCCTATTGATTGTATAAGCTTGCATCTCTTAGCTCCGCACCGGGATAGGTGATCTGATAAAAATAATGCACAGAAACCCTGTCAGAGTCCTGTCGGCTTAGGAGCGAATACATGAAAGTGCTGGTGATTGAAGACTGCGATGATGTCGCATTCGCTATCAAGGAACGCCTCAAATCTCGTGGCAACATGGTCGACCATTGCGCGAACGGAAACGATGGATACGAGCTCGCCAGGGTTGGTGACTACGACTGTGTGCTCCTCGATATAAACCTTCCCGGTGCCGACGGGTTTAGCATCATGTCCAAGTTGCGTGCAGAGAATATTGACACGCCCATTTTGGTGTTAACCGCCAGAGGCGAGCTGCACGACAAGATTGACATGCTTGACATGGGGGCTGACGACTACATGGTCAAACCCTTTTCTCTCGATGAAGTTGAAGCTCGCCTTCGAGCAATATTCCGCCGACAAACAGGCCAGGTAAATTCCATTTTGCAGGTCGGTAATCTGCAAATGGATCAGTCTGGTCGAATGGTCTTGCTAGATGGGGATTTGCTTGACCTTGGTAGGCGAGAGATGCAGCTTCTGGAATATCTGATGCAGAACAAGGGGCGAACTCTGAACAAGGAGTCTCTGGTTTCCAAATTATTTGGATTTGATGAGGCGGGCTCGCTAAATGCGGTGGAGCTTTTGGTTTCGCGGCTTCGCAAAAAACTTACCAATGCTCAGGTCCAGATAGTGACACAGCGTGGCGTTGGGTATCAGCTCATTGAATTGGTTGAATACGGCGCATAGATGAGACGCAATTCCATCAAGTTCAGATTATTTCTTTATAGTAGTGTTGTTCTCTCCGTGTTGTCAGTGCTTTCCGGAATTGTAGTATGGCAGGTCACGGCGAGAGCCGCGGATGAGGCCTACGACGGAGTACTGGGTGCCGCGGCGCTCTCAATCTCCGAAACAATTAGTATTGGCGACAATTCTGTCAGCGTTGATCTTCCCTACGCATCTTTTGCAATCCTCGGAACTTCTGGGAAAAATAGAATTTTCTATAGGATTGTAGATCCTTCCGGCAAACTTGTTACAGGAAACCCCGTCCTAGGAATCGAAAAAAAACTTCTCGCTGAAGACCAAATCGTTTTTTTTGACAGTATCTACCGCGACAACAAAATCCGCGTTTCACAAGTTGCCCAATACCACCAAGGAGGTGGAGGCGGCGGCTGGTTTAACGTATTTGTTGGCGAGACTCGGGAAACTCGTGATCAGCTTTCGCGAAGGCTGGCTGGCTTTGTGCTCTTTCCCACTATGTTGGCAATTGTTCTTGCTGTGTTGTTACTTGTATTGGCAATTCGATCTTCTTTCCAGCCGTTGCGACGCATTGAAAAAATGCTTAAAAAACGGAGCCCAGCTGATCTGTCGCCGATTAGCCCTGGAGTTCCCACAGAAGTTGAAGCACTCGTGGACACCATAAATGGGTTCATGGATCGATTGAATGGCACGTTAGAAGGGTTGCGACGGGTAAGCGCAGATGCTGCGCATCAGTTGAGAACTCCACTTGCGGCAATACGCGCAGTCTCTGAACTCGCGCTGGACGCAAGCCCAAATCAGCCATTTGATGATTACATTCGAAGGATTCACAGCAATGCGGTGACAGCGACTGAGTTGGTCAATCAGCTGATGACCGAGGCACGCTTGCTTCATTCATTGGAAACGGGCGCCAATGAACCTGTCGATTTGTTACACACCACAAATAGAGTGCTGAGCCGAATTCGAACTGAGTGCTGGAAGGCTCATGAACTGCCGCACATCTCTGTTCGCAGTGATAGGCTGGCTAATGAAACGTTCAATTTTAATCCGGTCATAATAAATGAGGTGCTTAAAAACATTGTCGACAATGCCATCAAGCACGGCAAGGGGCCAATTACTGTGATTTTAAGCGACCGAGCGGATCAAGTCATCATTCAGGTTTGCGATCGCGGCCCTGGAATTCCGGTGGAAATTCGAGGCAGGGTTTTTGAAAGATTTGTCAAAAATCCCGATGAAAAGCACGGGTCCGGACTAGGTCTTGCAATCGTCCACCAGGTTATCCAATCCTGTGGTGGTGAGATCCGGTTGAACGAAAGGAAATCGGGAGGGCTTGAGGTCGAACTACGGTTACCGAGATGGCCGGTTGTGAGGACAAATCATGGAGCGTAAGAGTCTGAGCTGGCCTTTTTTATTGGTCATATTACTGTCATTTGTGTCGTCAGTTAAAGCACAGCAAAGCTTCGATAACGTCGACATTGTTGGGACTGCTCCCCTGTCTCTCGTGCAACCGTTGATCGATCGGATCAATCAAAACGCGAATGGGTTTAGTGTTGATTATACTCAGTGGCGCGAAAGCGATATTCTAGCAACTTTAGAAACCTCTTTTCTGGGAAACCAAGCCATTGATATTGCATTGCTGCCAACACCTGACTTGGGTGTTCGGCTAGCAAATGAGGGCAGCCTCGCGCGATTGGCCGTTCTTCCAGAGGAACCCGACAGAAGTCATTGGCGTCAGGAAGTATTCAGTATTCTTTATGACCCTGCGGTTTTGGTTGTGCGAACCGAAGCGTTTGGTGCGCAGAAATTACCAGTAAACCGAAGAGAGCTTGTTGTTTTTTTGAACGCAAGCACCAATGAAATGAGAAAGAGAGTTGGACTGGTAAATATCGGCATTGATTCCCAGAGTTATGGGTTTGCGGCGCAAGATCAATTGCGATCACTGTTATTTTGGCAGGTCATGCGAGCATTTGGCAATCTGAATGCGCGCATATTTGAAACAACAGGTGAATTGGTTGAGGCATTGCAGTCAGGCGAGATTGATTTGGCATACAATGTCCCCCTCTCGCAACTGACCCGCATAGACCTTGATGGACTTGGGGTTGTTACCATGGATGATTACACAGTCGCGATACCATGGGTTGTTGTATCTCCACCGGGAGTTCATAGATTATACGTTGAAAATACTATTCGTTTGCTTCGTGAAAGTAGCGCCCAGTTTTTCCCTTCGACCTTAATAAGCGAGCTAACTAAAGCTGATACAACTGAGTTGAATTTTCAGCGCGTCAAACTGGGTCCTGAACTGCTTGTGTTTCTCGACCCCATTAAAAAAACAGATATACTCGAAAATTGGTTTCAAGCGGTTATCGGCCAATAGGAGCGTTGTTGCACAATTTAGCTTGCAACTTTCCCATTTGTTAGCATGGGCCGATTGCGCGTCTTTACAATGAGGGAAACACTAATTCTCGCGACCGGAAATTCTATTGATCTAAAACCAAGTAGGCCAAAGTCATGATGACGGGCCAACATGCCACTCCTGCGCTTTTGGCGCTCTAGAGCCTCCCATATAGGGCAACGAGTTCTACTTGGCTGTTCACTTGGGTTTTCTCGTAGACCACCTTCAAACGCTGGCGAATGCTGGTTGGTTTCAAACTCATAATCTCCGCAATCATGGCAGGCGTATTCCCTGATGCCAGAAGATCAACCGTGGAAATTTCACTTTCCGACAAGCCGAAAAGAGCGTGTAGTTTTTTCTGTTTGATAGCGCTTGTATCGCTACATTCCGTGCGAATTGCACAGACTTTGAACGGCATGAAGAAGTGTCTCAAAATCAGTGGGATTTGGATAATTAAGATATTGATATGCCGGTCTTCATCTCGAAACTGATAGGCGTTGCTCAAAGACAGGTTGGCGTCACTGGAGCAAACCTGCATGAGCTCTTCATGTAGAGCTTGATTCATCTCACGAGGAAGAAGATCAGACAAACGGCAGTGTTTTGTTATTTGCCCATTGCTGTCGATGTTGGAGCATTGCTCTCCGTTGGCATCAAAGATGAAAACTTGTGAATCGGTCCCTTTGAAAAACTGGCTAAACTCGGTAATCCGCTGAAAAGCGATTTCCTCTGCCTTCATGATCGCCTGTTCGAAAAGCGGACGCACCTGCTCAATCAACCCCTTCTCGGCATCTGATATCATCGGGTGATCGTTTGCAAAATGCAGCATCAGCCCCCAATACCCGTTGGGCGTCAGAAGTCGAATGGCGATGAGCACACCAAAACCGTGGCGAAACAGGAAATCTTTGTAGAAAGGATTTTCTGCCTTTATCTCACGACTTGCAAAGACATTGTCGTCAGTGGCATAGCCTTTTTCAATCATCAGTTGAGTGACAAATTCCCGGGGTCCTTCAGGTGCCATCCCCCTTCAATGTACTCTTGTACAGTCCGGCCTAGTCGAGTTGAGCATGACATCCATACTCCTCTGAAAGTGGGATTTGTGGGAACAAGGATAGCACCGGTTGCACCGAATACCACAACGACAGCGTTACAAACTTGCTCCCAGTGTTGTGCATCGTGTGTTGCTAAATCGAGCAATCGTTTCAGGTCATCAATCTTGCGCTGCATGCCCGTGTCACTTCCACTTTTAGGCGTTTCATCGCGATCCTTCAAAAGCAATAAACTGTCAATAATGCCCAAGCTCAAACGTAAAAATTGGGTTCCTTCAGGACACAATTTCTTGGGAAAGCAGAAATGAAGCAAAGCAAGAGAAAAACTCGGCACTGCCTACCATATGGTACTTGGAGGAGAGTTATTTCGCAAATACTAACTAAAATTAGTAATTTTGCAATTGATACGCAAAGTCAACTCTATTGTAGTGAGTCCCTCTGGCGTTGACTTATTGCCTTGTTTGAAAAGAGTATTTACGGTGAAATTAGCGCTGAAATTTCTGTATCTCATGCCCGTGTTGACCATACTTGCGGCAGTTAGTCTCCCATTTTTTGCATCGGCAATAGCTCAACCTCAGACAGTTGAATTCAGGCAAGTCATTGGTATTGCGGATGGCGACAGCCTGAATATCCGGTCCGGGCCGGGGCGGAATTACCAAGACTTTGGTGATCTAAAGAATGGCGCCATTGTAAAAATTTATGGCTTTGATGCTTCCGGCCGTTGGGCCAAGCTGCGGGTGCGTGGCCAAGATGCATATGTTTCAGCCAAATACCTTGCGCACGTTCAAGAGAACTCTCATCCAGCCCCCCAGCCGAATGGTATCAGTCTCGGCGCTCATTTGGTTACGGGTATTGCCAGGGATGATCCCGACGGTGGCTTGAATGTACGTCGCAAGCCAAATCGCGCCAGTCGCATCAAAGCAACTTTGCCACTAAATACACCTGTAACCGTAAGTGATATCAGTGCTGATCGTAAATGGTCCTTTATCCGCAGCGCCAATGGTAAGGGCTGGGTGCGTAACAAATATCTGGTCAAAGCTCTGCCACGCAATGGCCAAAGCCCGGAACTACAGCCAGTCGAATTTGACAGGGACCCGCAGGGTTGGTCACTGCCATCAATCTATTCTGTTACTGGTGTTTCAGGTGGCGACAAATTATGGGTGCGTAACAAGCCCAGCCACAAGTCTGCCTCAGTCTCCAACCGCGCGCCCAATGACGCGATTGCTGTCCTTGCTTGGCTCAACAATGGCTGGGCGAAGGTCTCGGTGGGGCAAAATATCGGTTATGTGAATGGCCGGTTTCTAAAACGCGGCGGCGGCCAACATACTGTGAATGGGTTTCCTCTCGGGTTGACCTGTGCTGGCACGGAACCGTTCTGGGCATTCAATTTCAATGCAGATAAGACAATCACCTTCAAACGGGCAGACCGCCCCAATCCACGTTTGGCTGGCCTACAAATGACGGCCCCATCAACCGAAACCAACAGCTACCCTTACAGCTTCAGGGCGGGGCGTTTTTCTGGTGCTCTTGATCAGGAAGTATGTTCCGACGGCATGTCAGATATCAGCTACGGCTGGAGCCTGAGATTGATCCGCACCCAACCGAATGGAACCACAGCGAACATGTATGGCTGCTGCCGTCTGCCTTAGACAAGTCACTGCAATTTTTGTGTCGGTCTTGAGATCTTCAGCAAAGCTCGACTGGGTTCTGCGGTAAACAGGCGAGTTGCTAGAAATCCAACCTTTCTTGCCAATTCCGCAGCTTCAATTGAACGAATAAAAGGACAAAATCATGTGCTTCTTCAAACTTTCACTTCGAGCGATGGTCATTACTTCCACACTCTTTGTTGCCCTGCCAAACGGTGCAATGGCAGAGAATACCAGTAAAGCCAACTCTCAGGAAGATTGGTGCGGCCCATGCAAAATGATTGAAGGCTCTGCCGAGGCAAGCAGTGAGTTGCTTATTCGCAAGCGGAAAGCCAAAAAAATTATAATCCTGCCTGATCCGAGAATGAAGTCTCATAGTGCGATCCAAGCTATTGGGAATGCCCGCACCAATGTCAGAGATGCGCACGACAAGTAAACCGAGTTTCCGCAGGTATTTCGGCCTTTTTATTCTATGCAAAACTTGGGTTATTTTCCGACAGGATTTTCGGGCACATCCAATTTGATGACCTGCCAAAACCCTCTCCAGATTTTGGGGCACTCACTATGCGATTTATAATTCTCCTGTTCGTTCTATTGCTGCCATGGCAATCTGCATCGGCACAAAATTTGCTCGTCAATGGCGGGTTTGAGAATGCTCTGGCGCCGTATTATGGCGACAACCTGAATGCAGACCTCTCGCCATGGATGGTCAACCCGGCGGCAAGCGTTCCTAACGCAAGCCTACCGTCACTGGTCAGAGTTAATTCCGGGGTGAATTCATTCCAGCGGGTAGCCCCTGCCAGTTATTACAATCAAAACATTGGTGTTTACAGAGACTTCTCATGGCTTCCACCTATGGATGCCGACCAGCAGCCTGCGCAGGATGGGCGCTATTTGAGAGGCCATGTTTCCGGCTCAAGCGGCATGAGTGTTGGGCAATATTTTTTTGCGCCAACCAATGGCTGTGTCCGTCTTGGATATAAGGCATGGGTATTTGCCAGAGCGCAGGTGCCAACATTCTTGCGGCTTCACAGGATGGAACCGAACGCTCAACTCGACCCGGACCACTTTCTTGCCCGGACGCAGCAAGTTGTTTTGCAGGAGCAGAGCATTATTGGTGCTCCAGTAATCCGGCAATGGGTTCCTGTGGAGGCCTTTGCTCAGATTGAAGCGGGTCAGCGCTATCTCTTTGTCATGGCCTTCTACAATTCAGTGGTAGTTGATAATGCCAGTGTTGAATATGTGAGTGACAGCCATTGCGCGCCGATCTCAGTAACTGGCACCATAAGCCACACAGACAGTTCAGGGAGCGCTGCAAACGCAGACGGCTCAGTTAATTCCGGTAGTAACACCGGTAATAATTCTGGCGGTAACAATGGTGGAGGGACGCCTTCAACAAGCCAATCCAATTCCACCTCTAATGAAACCGCCAGTTCAAATAGTGGGCAGACCGGCAACCCATCGCCTTTGTCCGATAGCGTTGATACCTCAGCTGCGCAGGATGCTAACAATCCGGGCACAGCAACACCAAACGGCGCAAATGATCCAGCATCGCCTCAAGGGAGGGCGCAAAGCTTTAACCCAAGCCAGGTCGATCTGGTTAAAAGCTGTACGCCGCCGGCTCCGGGGCAGTTTAATGGCGTGAATGGCATGATCTGGAATTGCCAGATTACAGTCGATATTACCAATGCCAGCAATGGGCAGCCGTTCCCCGGCTTATTGCATGCCACAGACACGCCACAAGCCTCTGCTGGTAGCAACGTGCAGATTATGAGCCTGTCCTCTGCTTCCGGGCATTATTCTTGTTCCAATAATCCAACCTGCGTGATTGGCGGTCCTTATTTTGATGCCAGCGGCAGTGAGACCATCAATGTCCAACTCTTCCTGACCACAACTGGGTCTCAACCCACCAACACGGTTCAAAACTGTATAAACGGTGCCTATTACCTGAATGGGGCCGGGACTTATATTCCCGGCAATTGCATCACTGCCCAGTGGGATAGTAGCTCCGTGAGTAGCGGTGGTGCCGGATCTGGCACAGGCAATTCGGATGCAAGTCTGGATATTTCTAAAACCTGTGATCCTATGGTTAGCCTTGGCAATGGCAGCTATTCATTGACCTGCCAACTCTCCGTCACGGGTGCAAATTTGCCAATGGGCGAGACCATCGTTCTGGCGGATCTGTTTGGTGGTCAGACCGGCTCTACTATGGGTTTACTGCCATTCCTCACCAGTTTCACATCAGTGGAGCCGTGGATTTGTGGCACTCTTTCGCAAAATGTTCAGGGCTGTACGCTGGACCCCGCAGATCTAGCTGCCGCCGGTGGAACCTCCACACTTTCCACCACCACGGTTTTCCAAAATCCGGAAAATCAGGAGCAAGCCTTCAATTGTTTGCAAGTTGATACGCAAGCCGGTTTCCCACCGCCTACCGGTAAGAGTGCGCGCCCTGCATTGCCGCGCTCCATCACCGGTCAGATAACGGGCGGTAACAAATCAGCGCAATCTCAGTTTGGCGATACCTGTGTGCTTGTGGACTTCCCCAAGGATGACGACAAACCTGCGGTGGTGGTGAAACTGGAAAAGAAATGCCAGCAGTTGCCGCGTTTGGGTGCCTACATCAACGTCCTGTGTGAGTTTGATGTGGTGCTGTCCAGTTCGGTTACTGGCACGATTACGGTTGCAGATATGTTCTCGCAGCTTTCCGGCGCTCCGGTGGTTTACGGGTCGCAAATCGGCAGCAATGATCCGCAATGGACGTGCAACTTGCCGCTCTATATGCCGCAAAATCCAATGGCCTGTTCAATCTCCGGTGCTGATATGGCCAGCCTTGGCAACATCTCCAGCATCTGGGCGCAGTTCTCGTTTCCAGCCAATGGTTACAATACTGGGCGCTTTGAAAATTGTGGTTCCATCACATTGGGTGACACTCCGTTGGGCAATTCCAACTGTGTGCCTCTCGGCAACGGTACGGATACAGGTGGGACTTCGGGTGGCCCGATCTTGCAGGATGGCGGATCATTGTCCGTCGGTGATCTGCCCAATATAAGTCTCCCCGGCACCGGGACTCCGGGTGGTGCCACTCCCGGTGTGCCTGACATCGCCGTTGGTGGTGTCTCTGTGCCAAACCTGCCAAATTTGCCAAACCCGGCCCCGACTGGCCCGGTTGTGGTTGATGGCGGTTCTCTCTCAGCAGACCTCAACCCCATTGTTATCACGCCCATTCCAGCGGGAAGCACCTCCAATTGTGGGCTCGATACGCTGTTCCTAGTCGACACATCCGGGTCCATGGCGCTGCACAACCGGATGAATGAGGTTAAAGCCGCCCTTCATGCGGCCTATGCCTCTTTTGAAGGTGGAGGCTCATCCGCTGCCTTGGTCAAATTCAGCTACGGTGCTCAAAATGTAATCGTACCAGCGCAAACTATTCCATCCCCAAGCCTGACCAATGCAACAAACCTGCTTGCAGCCTCAGGTGGAACCAATTGGGAAGCGCCACTGGCGCGGGCGGCTGGTCTTGTCCAAAACATGACCCGAAAACCACTGGTGTTGTTTATCACCGATGGTGAACCCAACCAGATGTTAGCTGGGAATACCACGCACAGCACACCAGCAATCTCGTCAGATGGCATTAGTGCCGCAATCCCGCGCCTCGCTGCGATCCGAAGCCTGGGTAGCCGCGTAATTGGCATCGGCATTGGCCCCAATATTCCAGCTGCAAATATGGTCAGTTTGTTTGGAAGCAACATGGTCACCGCCGGGCCAAACACCGCGGTGGATCCTTTCACCAATGATGTGATCATGATCCCGCAGGCCCAACTCTCCGCAGATGTCTTTACCCAGATTGCACAGGCCTATTGTCCGGCTCGCGGCAAATCCGGTTCGGCTAATCTTTCAAACGCCAGAAAAGCCCTGCAACACATCCCTGTATCCACCAGTGGCTATACCGGAGATGATGAGCCTTATGTAAAGAGCGCGACACAACCAGATTTGATCCCGACACCAACACTACCGATCCAAGTTCCGCTGCCTTCAAAACCTCAGGGAGAAGCTCTGCCAAGGCCTGCCAAGCTAAAGGTCAGCAAAGCCGCCCTTGGAGCCTGCAAGGTTGATAGAGGCAGACAATCCTATAAATGTCGGTTCCGCCTCTCGGTAAAGAATACTGGCAAAACCCGCTACAAAGGCCCGGTTTCTCTTCGCGATCAATTCGATTATCCACGCCCGACACGCTTGTCTTTGGGCGCTCGTAACGGCTGGTCCTGCTTGGGCGTCAACCGCGGGAGCACCAGTTGTCTCAACTCTGGTGTAAATTTAGCTCCCGGACAACACAGCCAATTCGAATTGGTTGTCACCGTTCCCGGTCTTGCAAGAGGTGGGCACTTCCGTAACTGTGCAGTGTTGGATATGCCCAAAGGACGCAACCAACGGGTTGCTATGATCCAGAAGATTATGAACAGCCGCGGCCTTAAGGCAGGCCCTGTGGACGGCAAAGCCGGCAAGGCTACCTATCGTGCCTTGTCCAAGCTCAAAGTGCAGCTTGGTCTTCCTCGTACTAAGGATATTGACAGGGTTCTCTTTACCGCTCTCGGGCTTGCAGATAGATCAAAACAGAGTTGCGCTCGGGTTAAATTACCTCAGATGCCATTGCCAGTCCTGAAATGTGACCGGACTTCGACTCTCCAAAAAGGTGGAAATTGTGCTTGTCGTTATGATCGTATGGTCCAGACAAGCGCCACACAATGTGTCTGTAAAGGCGGTGCAAATCTAGTGGCGGGCAAGGGCTGCATCAAACCACCAGTCGTGCAAAAACCCGAACTGCAATGCCACGCGCCAACAGCCTATAAAAAAGGTGGTAAATGCTACTGCAAATACAAATCCATGAAGAAGCAGAATAGAGCCAGTTGCGTCTGCAAAAAGGGCCGGAGTTTTGTACCCGGCAAAGGCTGCATAAAGAAAGAAGCCACACCAAGACCTTTGCCGACTGCACCAAAATGCGACCCACGCACTACTCGTGCACGAGGCAAGACATGCGTATGCATCGATAAAAAAGCCTTCAAGGTTTCCCCTCGGAAATGCGCCTGTGGTGACAATGCGCAAATGCTCGCTGGTCGCTGCGTTCCCTTTAGAGCCCGTCCAACACCAACCAAACCAAATACAACCAAGCCCCACCCAGCCAAGCCGATCAAAGTGATACCTAACTTAAATTTACTACTAGAAATTATTCCGGGTAAGGCAGTGATTGGCATAAAAGAATAAAAGGAACCGAGGCGGTGTCCCTATATCTTTGAGGCAAGTACTGGAGGCGAACAAACTCGCATCATGTCATCGTCGATCGAGCTTGTCAGCCTCCGGTACTTATCGCAGATCATTGTTCCTGCTGTTTGGCTCAATCACCGCTTTTCTCTCAGCTTGCTGAAGCGTGACATTGTGGGCCCCAATGAAACCGCTCCCCGATGGGGATCAAAACTATAACGACTGAGTTAGGCCGTTGTCCTCAGCTATGTGTAAATTTGTTTATTACTGGCCTTCCGATTGTCCTGGAACGTTGCGGCGATGGCACCCAGTGTTTCTTTCATCCTCAGATCGGAGAGTGCAAGACAATCGATGCGCGATCAAACAAACGGATCGCAATATCGCGTACTGAGCAACAAGGCAAAAAACTCACCACCTGTATAGGTTCGCCCTTACGATGCTCAAAATCCAAAGAGGCAAATCAGTAGAAATGCTTTGACCCCCCAATTTACCATTTCGTCCAAATGCGAGATATCATCCTTGGCGGGATCAAGTTCGACACAGCTAGCCTATATAAGCAGGGCTGAACTTGATCCCTCATTGGTGAAAGATCTCATTGGAGATCACAATGCCACGCTCCAGCAGGCTGAGAGGAATGTCATGATAGAACCATAACATGGGCGATGATCTGCGATTAGAACCGGCGACGTTTGTACTTGATCGACGGTGAAGTCATACGAGTTTCTTGCCACTAGGAGTTACTTCAAAAACATGGTGGCGTCGCGATCCCCTACATCAAGCTGATCGTCAGGTACAATAAACAGACGTACAACAGATCCTTAATAAGACCTCCAAGTGTAGGAGTTCGTTACATAGAAGCACGGTAGTTTCGCAATCCGTGTTCCGTTATGCACTACGGACACCATTTAAGAACGTGGTAACTATTTTTGCTTGTTCCTCAGCACGTTTTCCAAGTTGGTTACAGGCTTCATGCACCTGTTGTGCTGAACCGTTGGTTTCCTCTGCTGAGGTTGTTATTTTGCCCATAGTTTCTGCAACACCTTGTGTACCGATGGCAGCTTGCTGAACATTCCCACTTATCTCGTTGGTCGCAGCACCTTGCTGTTCCATGGCAGCCGCAATTGTCTGAGAGAACTGATTGACCTCATTTATCGTATCAGAAATTTCCGAAATTGCAGTCACAGCTTCTTTTGAAGAGCCCTGAATACTCAGAATTTGCTGTGAAATCTCTTCTGTCGCTTTAGAGGTCTGACTTGCCAGCTCTTTCACCTCTGAAGCAACAACTGCAAATCCTTTGCCGGATTCTCCCGCTCTGGCGGCCTCAATCGTGGCGTTCAACGCAAGTAGATTGGTTTGTTCAGCTATGTCCCTGATGAGGGTTACAACATCACCAATACGTTGTGCAGCTGTGTCAAGATTTGACACCTTGTCATTTGTTGCAACGGCGGCATCAGAGGCGTTGGATATAGCCTGACTTGTCTTGCTGACTTGCTTGCTAATTTCTTCAATGGAGGCTGAAAGCTCTTCCGATGCTGATGCCACGGTCTGAACGTTCGTTGAGGCTTCTTCAGCTGCGGCTGCCGCTGATGTCGTCTGCGTTGATGAGAGCTCAGCAATCTTAGTAAGTGCATCGGCTGTTGAATTCAGGACCTGAAAATTTTCTCCGAACGCAGAATGAATTGTATTCATGCTATCAGAGAAATCCGAGATCAGGCGATTGATATTCCGCTCTCGTTCCCCCCGCTTGGTTTGCTCCTGCTCAGCCTGTGCCTGAAGAGTTTGGCGTTCTATGACAGCCTCAACAAACACTTCAAGTGCTTTGGCCATACTGCCAATTTCATCATTACGGTCCGTATAATGGACCTCATCCTCAACATTGCCATCTACTAGGAGGTTCATACGTTGTGTTAGTTGTACAACCGGTTTTGCAATTGATGCACCAACAAACCAGAACAGTACTCCCCCCAGGATCAAACCAATAGCTGCAACCAAAAGCGCCATATTCCGGCTTTCATTGGCTGCTTTAAACAGTTCGCTTTCTTGTACTGCTACAAAGGAAAACCAAGTTTGTTCTACACCAGCTAATTTAAAGTCACTAAAGCCCTCGTAGAGTCCGTTCTCCTCAGGAGGATGAACAACGAACGAGTTATCAAGTGAACGGATTGTTGCTAAATCGCCATCCGAGACGGTTTTGCCAAGCATTTTTTTGTTAGGATGCGTAACCCATTTCCCTGATCCGCCGATAATCCCGACAAAACCTGTGTCAAAAACTTTTCTTTGTGAGACAACGGCCTGCAGGCCCTCAAGAAGAAGGTCAACCCCGACAACACCGATGCTCTTCCCGTTCTGGTCGAAAATAGGCGTGACAATGAATGTGGTCAGTATTTCCTGCCCATTGGCCTCTACGATTTGCGGGTCACCCACTAAGCCTTGCCTATTTTGCATTGGGGTGCCGTACCAAGTGTCATCAATACGGGCTGCCCGCCACCCAACCGAACTTCCTTCTCGAAAGAAGAAGGGTGCAAATCGGCCAGTATCAGAGCTGAACTTCTCGCCCTTATGCTCCTCATCACGACCAACGATATTGGGCTCCAAAGCTAAGGTGATCCCGGCAAACTTTGAATTTTCTCTGAGTTGTTTTTGAAGAAAGAAAGCAATGTTCGCGCGCTTGGCGTCTCCTGTTTCAATGTTAGCGCCAATAAAGCTCGCCATCGTTTGTGTGGCAGCTTGTACTGTCGCAATGATTTCCCCGGCCTTTTTAGCATTTACAGCTGCATCAAGCTTTAGAATGTCGCGCACACTTTGTTCGGTAGCATTTTGCTGCATCAGAGCGCCAGTTAAAACGATTGCCGTGGAACCGGTTACGAAAATTAGGACTGCATACAAAAAAATTCTGAATTTTAGTTTCATAGTAATTTCCACATAGATTCATTAGGTTAATTGTAATTGTAAATTAAAATAAGCAGCACCTCATGCAATGTAATACGTATTGTAATAAGTAATTATATACTTGTTTACTTTACTCTACGGCAATTTAGCGAAATACATAAAGCAACAATATGAATACATATCATAATTCATGCATTTGCATTAGGTGTGATAATTTTACAACTTAAATATACTTAATTTTTATAATTGTAATAATCGTACATTTATTTGCATACTAATTTAAAGTAAAAACAACAGGATTATTTCATTGCGTCAACCGGGTACTTCGGGGCTGAATGCTTGAACATTACTTATATGTCTATTTTTTATGAAATTGCACATAGGGCAACGTATCTACAAAGTTTATAACACTATTTGCTGGGCTACCCCCTATTTAGTGGAGAAGCATTGTTTCAATTTCCCTTACCCGTCTTTGGAGAGCTGGCTCAGGCTTTTCGGGCCGGTTGTATAAGTGGATTTAGCTTCTGAACCTGACATGATGCCGAGAACAGGAGACCACTATGAGCAGACGTCCTCACTGGTCCCATAGCCCGGCTTTTAAGTAACCGTCCGCTCAAGACCGCCTTACTTGATTGCGTTTGATTGAGTATTTTCTTCTTCAGTTTTTGCTGAGGAGGCAAGTCATTGTTGGATGGATCGAAGCCACGGCGGTCGTGGACACGGGTAGAAAAGGCGGCAATCACCGCGCAAGTTGGGGTTGATGGAGCAACGCTGTTCGATGTTGCGCAGAGCCATGATGTCAGCCGGTGCTTGCTGAAGCGATGGATGGCTAAGTACGGCAACAGCAACACAAGTGAAAACACGAAGGCTCCCCTTTTTGTGCCTGTTGTTGTTACTGATCCAGAACCGTCAGGACCCGCCGTTATTGAGGTTGGGCTCGGGAATGGTCGGAGCCTGCGACTTTCCAGTGACTTAAGTGATGCGCAGGTTCGCCGGTTTATTGCGCTGGTGGAAGCGACATGATCGGACCGGGAACAGGTGTGCGGGTTTATCTTGCGTGCGGTGTGACGGATATGCGCAAGGGCATTGCCGGTTTGACCGCTTTGGCGGAGACGGAATTACGCCAGCGCCCTGCAAGTGGCGCCGTGTTTGCTTTTCGCGGACGGCGCGGGGACCGGATCAAGTTGCTTTACTGGGATGGTCAGGGGTTCTGCCTTTACTACAAGGTGCTGGGTGCGCCTCGAACCTGGTTTCGACCGGGGCGCTTATGTTTGGAATTCTAGTGAAAGGAGGGGTTTCCTTTAACAGACCGTCCTTTACTGCGAAAGGGCGAGAGCCGAAGCGGCGGTGATTTGTCGTGAACTGGCAAGGTGACGTAGCCCGTGGGATAAAGAGATGTGCGACGAAGCCATTAAGTCAAGACCCATCTTCAGGCTGAGTATTGGAAGGTTGAGGAACACGAACCGGCTAAACCGTATCTGAGGGGCTGAATTGTAGCCTCCGCCTACATGGCTTAACAGGCGGAACATCGGTCGCGCCATGGATTTCATGACCGGAAGCGCGCAAACCGACAGCGTACTCCAGAAACGCTTTCGAGGGTGTCGTCAACTTATGCAGTTTGTTGGCGATGGCCGATGCCGACTTGCGGGACGCAAGGGAAAAGACTACGGCCGGCAGCCTAACCAATACGCTTTAAGTCCAACATAGGAACGAGGGAAGGCGTGTGCCGAATGAGGTTGGTATATTTAATACTCGCAAGGGAGTTCACCCCGATGACGGCCACGCTGGCGGAGTTCCCGTAGTAGTCCGAGATAGGGAAAGCCTGTCACATGGCGAAGGGGAACAGTTCAAGCTGCTTAGGGCTGCACATTAACTGACCACAACGAGGTGAAGACCTTTGATAATCAGCGACATGCAACACAAGCTTGCGAAATGGGCGCAGGACGAGCGAACCAGAAGATTTGATCGCCTCTTACGCTTAATTGCCGATCGGACTTGGCTGACTGAGGCTGCCCGGGTTGCCTTGGCGTCGAGCGGCGCAAAGACCCCGGGCGTAGATGGCGTGGACCGAGATCGTTTCCGACAAAATGAGGAGGAACTCCTTGCGACGTTGGGGCGATCTCTGCTGGATGGGACCTATGCGCCCGCTCCAACACGACGCGTCTACATCCCGAAAGGGAACGGAAAGCTGAGACCGTTGGGAATACCGACACTGACGGATCGCATAGTACAGCGCGCCATGCTGATGGTGATGGAGCCGATTTGGGAAAGCGACTTCAGTCCTTACTCATATGGTTTCAGGCCACAGCGTAGCGTGCACCACGCGATCCGGGCCGTTTTGATGCAGACAACGGATGGCAGGAACACAAAGGGTCGCTGGGTGATCGAAGGTGATCTAGCAAGCTACTTTGATACTGTCCATCACCGCAAGCTGCTCTCGTGTGTGCGCAAGCGCATCCGGGACAAACGGTTTATCGCACTGCTCTGGAGGCTTTTGAAGGCAGGTCACATCGATAAAGGCCTCTTCTGCGCCGCCAGCAAGGGCGTTCCTCAAGGCGGGGTTCTTTCTCCGCTTCTGTCCAACATTATGCTCAATGAGTTTGATCGTTGGATGGATGAGAAATTCCTTGGAAAAGCAGCGCGCAACAAACGTCGTGGTTGGAATGAGAGCGTCAGAAAAGCCAGCCCTGTGGCGGTTCGTGAGAACCGCTGTCGCAGACCGGCAGTGTCCTATTGCCGTTATGCCGATGACTTTGTTGTCATCGTCAAAGGCACGAAGGCACAGGCGCTCGCGGTACGCGAGGAATGCCGAGCATTCCTGGAAGGCGATCTGGCATTGACGTTAAACATGGAGAAAACCCATGTCACTCATGTTAATGATGGGTTTGTCTTTCTCGGTCACCGGATCATTCGCAAACGCGGTCCCCGTGGCGTGATGCGGCCAGTAACGACCATTCCCCGAGAGAAAACCAGCGGTTTCAAACATCGACTGGTTAAGGCTCTTAGCGGCGACCACAATACGCCCCATACCGACATGATTAAGCGGCTAAACCGCCAACTCATGGGTTGGGCAAACTTCTATCAGTTCACCGATTACACATCCAAGGTCTTCCAGCACGTCGATACCGTCGTGTTCTGGAAAATGGCACATTGGCTGGGGCGCAAGTATCGCTCGCGCATCTCTCGTCTGATGCGAAAGTGGTTCGCGCGGCCGTATGGCTTAAAAGCCAAGACATGGATGGTGCACTCGATGACGAAAGAAGGAGTACGCGTTTCAAGCATCTTGTACCGGCTAACCAATCATCAGCGCGGGCAATTCCGCTGGAAGACACCACGTTCAAATCCTTATCTTCGGGAAAAGAACGAGGCTCCTTTCTACGAAACGCACTATCGTGGTCTCGTGCTGGCTTTCTAGCCAAGCTTGAATGGAGAGCCGTATGCGGTGAAAGCCGCACGTACGGTTCGGAGGGGAGAAACGTCAGCTGTGGCTGACGTCTCTTACCCTACAAACAGGCCGGTTCCCGTGGCCTTCGCCAGTCGATGGCTCAGCCCGACTTACTTCAGCACAGCTGGCCATGCTGTGGGAAGGGATGGACTGGAGACGCCCAAGCTGGGGAGCTCCGCCCGCTCGAATGGGGTGAATATCTTTGGTTTTGAATAGGACATTGCTTTGAGATTGGAGTTACACGAGGTAAAATACCCATATGAACCAGTCTCTTAACTCCCTTCCTAATGACCCTGCTTTGCTCAAGGCATTGCTGTTGTCCGCCCAAAGTGAGATTGAAGCTTTAAGCGGTAAGGTTGAGAGTTTACAAGCTAATGAGCAAGCCCATCTGGTTCTGATCACATCGTTCAAACAGGCTTTGGCCAAGTTGCGCAGGCAGCGCTTTGGCGCATCTTCAGAAAAGATCGACCGCGAGATTGCCCAGCTTGAACTGGCGTTGGAAAACCTGGAGGTTGCCCACCCATGCCAGGAGCCGGAAGGTGAACGGTTGCCCGTGCCCGAACTGGCCACCTCCGCACTTGAAAAGCCACCCAAACCGGCCCGCGGCAAACCTCGGGTGAGCAGCGATGTGGACCGCGAGCGCGTTACTCTGCAATCACCAGTAGCGTGCCCCGATTGTGGTGGCAAGCTGCGGCTCATCGGGGAGGATGTGTCTGAACTGGTGGAGTTCATCACCGCAAAACTGAAGGTGATTGAAACAGCAAGGCCCAAGACGTCCTGCCGGGTGTGCGAGAAAATCGTGCAAGCTCCAGCACCAACCCGGCCCATTGAAAAATCCAGTGCCGGAGCCAGCTTACTGGCGCATATTCTGATCTCCAAGTTCGATGATCATTTGCCGCTATACCGTCAAAACGAGATCTTTGCCCGGCACGGCATTGATATTCCCCGCTCTACTTTGTCGGACTGGTGCGGGCTTGCCATGAAAACACTGGCTCCGCTGACCGAACTGCTTAAAGTTGAGGTGATGCTCTCAGATCGCCTGCACACCGATGACACGCCCATTGATGTACTGGGTCGTCAGTTCAAGACGGTGAGCGGTTCCGGCAAAGCTTCGAGGCAGGGCCGGATCTGGACCTATGTGCGCGATGATCGCCCCTTCGCAGGAGAGGCCCCGCCTATTGCTGCCTATTGGTTCTCCGCAAATCGCAAGGCTGACAATCCACGATCCCACCTCAAAGAGTTTTCCGGCATTCTGCAGGCCGATGCCTATGCTGGCTACAAGCAACTTTATGACAGCGGGGACATTAAAGAAGCCGCCTGCTGGGCGCATTGGCGCCGCGACTTCCATGATATCTTCACCGCCACCAAATCAGAACTGGCCAGATACGCACTGGAGCAGATCGGCAAACTTTATGACATCGAACGCCAGATCAGCGGAAAACCACCAGACCAGCGGCATGAGGTACGGCAGAAGCACAGTAAACCCATCGCTCAGGCCTTCAAGGCCTGGTGTGAAGCTCAGCTTGCCCGCATCTCAGGCAAATCACCGCTGGCCAAAGCCATCCGCTATGGCCTCTCCCGCTGGCACGCCTTCACCTTGTTTCTCGACGAGGGCCGTGTCGCGATCGATAACAATGCAGCTGAGCGCGCAGTCAGACCCATCGCACTGGGCCGTAAGAACTTCTTATTTGCTGGATCAATGGCGGGCGGAGAAACTCTAGCCGACGCCATGACGCTGATTGAAACTGCAAAGATGAATGGCCTTAACCCGCAAATGTATCTGACCGACATCCTAGCCTGCATCAACGATCACAAAATCAACCGCCTCCACGAGCTCCTACCATGGAACTGGAAGCTGGACGCAAAATCACAGCCGCAAGCCCAAATCCTGGCGCCTTGAGCGGACGGTTACGCTTTTAAAGTGAAAGTTGTTTTTTTGTATTCGCGGAGAGAAGGTCTTGAGTTAACTAGCTCAGGACTCTCAGTTCGCCAGCATAGACATCACAGATTTGCTCAAGCGCGAGAAGATCAAGATCTCCATGGTCTCAACCTACCCTCCCTGCAGCACCATCAGTTCGAGCGGTTCCCCGCGCCATCATCAACATGGGATCTTCATTCCCTTCGGTGCCATCAACTCAGCAGCCTCACGAACCTGATGTCGCCAGCCCATTGTCCAGTCTGCCCTCCTCACGGTGTCATCCCGGGCGCAGACCCGGGACCCAGAGCTTCACGCCGTGACCAAGATGACCGAACCAACCTAAACCTTGCTCCGATAAACAGCAGCTCCCAAGAGGAACGCTCTGGAGGTATGAGCGGGATGGGAGACAGCTTTCCTCTCTAGACTAGAGGTGCGGCAATTCAGATGACCGCAGCAAGAACAGCCTATCCTTTGTTCCCAAACTCCGGACAACAAAAAACCCGCCTTCATTATGAGGGCGGGTTCGCTAGAACGACAAAACCCCCGCGCTATAAAGCAACGGGGGTTTTGTATATTGGGTAATTCTGGTTATTTTGAAGATATTTTGTATGTTTATCATGCCCGGCAGCGCCCTACTCTCCCGCGTCTTGAGACGAAGTACCATTGGCGCAGGGGCGTTTCACTTCCGAGTTCGGGATGGGATCGGGTGGGGGCGCCCCGCCATAGCCACCGGGCAGGATAAACATACATAATTGCGATCAGCTTGTCTGAGAGTGCTTTGCACCTCAGGCGGATCTTGGTTTACGATCCACGGCTTGAGGTTTCAAGCATCTTTCAGATTGATGATTAGCGTCATCTATCTGATCTTGTATATTGAACTGGTCTATTTTGTTAGCCAAGTGACTGGCTTAGTATTTGTCATTTTCATCCATAGGCTTATCTGCTTTTTTGAGCAGGCCTATGTGACAAACTTAGAAGTTTGTCATTTGTGATTATAGCTTAATGGGAGTGATCAAGCCAATCGAGCTATTAGTAAGGCTCAGCTTCGCATATTACTATGCTTCCACATGCCTCCTATCAACGTGGTGGTCTTCCACGGCTCTCAAGGGAATACTAGTTTCAAGGTGGGTTTCCCGCTTAGATGCCTTCAGCGGTTATCCCTTCCGTACATAGCTACCCTGCAATGCGGCTGGCGCCACAACAGGTCCACCAGAGGTACGTCCATCCCGGTCCTCTCGTACTAGGGACAGATCCTCTCAATATTCCTACACCCACGGCAGATAGGGACCGAACTGTCTCGCGACGTTCTGAACCCAGCTCACGTACCACTTTAATTGGCGAACAGCCAAACCCTTGGGACCTGCTCCAGCCCCAGGATGTGATGAGCCGACATCGAGGTGCCAAACAATGCCGTCGATATGGACTCTTGGGCATCATCAGCCTGTTATCCCCGGCGTACCTTTTATCCGTTGAGCGATGGCCCTTCCACGAGGGACCACCGGATCACTATGACCGACTTTCGTCTCTGCTCGACTTGTCAGTCTCGCAGTCAGGCAGGCTTATGCCATTGCACTCAACGAGCGATTTCCGACCGCTCTGAGCCTACCTTCGCGCGCCTCCGTTACCATTTGGGAGGCGACCGCCCCAGTCAAACTACCCGCCACACACGGTCCCGGGTATTGTAGTACCGCGGTTAGATATCCATGAGGACAAGGGTGGTATTTCAAGGATGACTCCACCAAAGCTGGCGCCTTGGTTTCAACGTCTACCACCTATCCTACACATGTCATCACGAATATCAGTGTGAAGCTGTAGTAAAGGTGCACGGGGTCTTTCCGTCTAACCGCAGGAACCCCGCATCTTCACGGGGAATTCAATTTCACTGAGTCTGTGCTGGAGACAGCGGGGAAGTCGTTACGCCATTCGTGCAGGTCGGAACTTACCCGACAAGGAATTTCGCTACCTTAGGACCGTTATAGTTACGGCCGCCGTTTACTGGGGCTTCAATTCGCTGCTTGCACAACTCCTCTTAACCTTCCAGCACCGGGCAGGCGTCAGACCCTATACGTCGCCTTGCGGCTTCGCAGAGCCCTGTGTTTTTGATAAACAGTCGCAACCCCCAATTCTGTGCCCCCAATACAAAGTTGCCTTCGCATTGGGCTCCCTTCTCGCGAACTTACGGGAGCAATTTGCCGAGTTCCTTCAGCACAGTTCTCTCAAGCGCCTTGGTATACTCTACCTGTCCACCTGTGTCGGTTTAGGGTACGGTCTTATCGTGGGAGCTATTTCCTGGAACACCTTCACCGCATCTCCAATCCAATAAGGAGATACGATACACGGCATCCGTCACTACCCACAGGCCGGGGAATATTAACCCCGTTCCCATCGACTACGCCTTTCGGCCTCGCCTTAGGGGCCGGCTAACCCTGCGCCGATTAGCGTTGCGCAGGAACCCTTGGACTTTCGGCGAGAGGGTCTCTCACCCTCTTTATCGTTACTCATGTCAGCATTCGCACTTCTGATACCTCCAGCAGCCCTCACGGGTCCACCTTCATCGGCCTACAGAACGCTCCGCTACCGCTTAGATAAACTAAGCCCGCAGTTTCGGTGTATGGCTTGAGCCCCGGTACATTTTCGGCGCGGAGACCCTTATTTAGACCAGTGAGCTGTTACGCTTTCTTTAAATGATGGCTGCTTCTAAGCCAACATCCTGGTTGTTTTGGGATCTCTACATCCTTTCCCACTTAGCCATAACTTAGGGACCTTAACTGGCGGTCAGGGTTGTTTCCCTCTCCACAATGGACGTTAGCACCCACTGTGTGTCTGCCGAGTAGTACTTCCTGGTATTCGGAGTTTGGTTAGGATCAGTAAGGCGGTGAGCCCCCATAGCCCATCCAGTGCTCTACCCCCAGGAGTATTCACTCGACGCTCTACCTAAATAGATTTCGCGGAGAACCAGCTATTTCCGAGTTTGATTGGCCTTTCACCCCTAACCACAAGTCATCCCCGAATTTTTCAACATTCGTGGGTTCGGTCCTCCAGTGCATGTTACTGCACCTTCAACCTGCTCATGGCTAGATCACTCGGTTTCGGGTCTAATTCAAAGAACTAAAGCGCCCTATTAAGACTCGCTTTCGCTGCGCCTACACCTACCGGCTTAAGCTTGCTCATTAAATTAAGTCGCTGACCCATTATACAAAAGGTACGTTGTCACCCAGAACAAATCTTGAGCTCCAACTGTTTGTAAGCATTCGGTTTCAGGTACTATTTCACTCCCCTCGTCGGGGTACTTTTCACCTTTCCCTCACGGTACTGGTGCACTATCGGTCGACTAGGAGTACTTAGGCTTGGAGGGTGGTCCCCCCATGTTCAGACAGAATTTCACGTGTTCCGCCCTACTCGAGGACTACAAATCTTTCTACCCGTACGGGACTATCACCCAATAACGTCAAGCTTCCCAACTTGTTCCGGTTCTTAATTTGTAGCCACTGGCCTGGTCCGCGTTCGCTCGCCACTACTAACGGAGTCTCGGTTGATGTCCTTTCCTCTGGGTACTTAGATGTTTCAGTTCCCCAGGTTTGCCCCCTTGCGGGTACACCTTACGGTGTGGGTTGCCCCATTCAGAAATCGTCGGATCAAAGCTTATTCGCAGCTAACCGACGCTTATCGCAGCGTATCACGTCTTTCATCGCCTCTAGTCGCCAAGGCATCCACCAAATGCTCTTATTACACTTGATCACTCTCATTAGCTATAATCACAAACAGTCCGAAGACCGCTCGTAAATCTAACAAAATATAAGCTTGATTGTCACTTGGAACATCCAACATTTTATTCGATAGACTTATCTGAACCAGCAATGCTGATCAGGCCTATCTTCGTTGGATGTAATCTTGTTGCTGCATAAAGACCCAATCGCTAAGCAATCAAATAATCATGCGGCTGATACACAATGTGTATCAAGACCAGTTCATGAGACATAACTGGCGGGGCAGCGGTTAAACGCCCCCGTACAATACCCTGGCGGGTATTGGTAACTGGCTAGTGACACGTCGAACAAATCAAAATGCTTGCGCACTTAGATCTGACGCTCAACGCGGCCAGTAATGTCTTCTCTTCAAAATGTCACAGAACACGCAATCACCATAAATGATGATCACAAAACGATCAGTCTTTCTAAGTAGATTAAGGAATGACGCTTCTCACGAAGGTCTGACTCTTCTTCGAAGTGTCATTGGTGGAGCCAGACGGGATCGAACCGACGACCTCATGCTTGCAAAGCACGCGCTCTCCCAACTGAGCTATGGCCCCTTTTTGTTGGAAGAACCTTGCATATGACAATTCAAAGAATTGTCA
>NZ_FNLB01000006.1:2230000-2232500 GCF_900104145.1 Pseudovibrio sp. Tun.PSC04-5.I4
CATGCCAATAACAGCACAACAAAATCCCAGTTCCAACCCAAACCCTAACAAATACTCAATTTGCACAGGCAGCAGCGGAACTCGGGATAACGCATCCTAGCTCAACTCCGAGCGCAACGAGACAAGGAAGACCTTCACCTCTTTTATCACCGAGCTGGCACCAATATTTTTCAAACTCTCGAGAGTCCAACGCTCTGAAGGACAAAGACGACCCATCAATACCCCCAGCTCCTGCTGTTTTTTCAACGACAAGCTCAGTTTTTGCGCCTCAACCAGTAAAGCCAGCATCTCGTGAAGGCGCAGCAAAATCCAAAACCCCTCCATCATCTCAGATAAAAGCGCCCGATCGCTCTGCCACGACACCCCTTCAAATAAATCCCGGGTCGTGCGAGGCCCAGCTCCATGACAATGGAAGCTGATGCACCCCCATATCCTTTGGATTTCAGATCATCATGGATCTTGCACAGACCACAAACATCCAAGTTTCGGCATGGCTCACCGGCGGCCTTATCAAACGGGAACTGGAAGAGGCATCAAACGCCAGAGCAACGCAGCACAAAGCCGCGCACCTTGAACAATCAGCCGCAAGATATGCATCATCAATCATGGCAGATCTCTTAATGCTGTCAGGGCAGGAAAGCGAAGATAAAACGCTGCAAGCGCTTTTAACAGCATCTCTCTTCAAATGGCATCATTAAGGGCAAAGACAAAAGCAGCGGTAATTGAAGCCACAGTTTGTGGTCTCAACCTACCCTCCCTGCAGCACCATCAGTTCGAGCGGTTCCCCGCGCCATCATCAACATGGGATCTTCATTCCCTTCGGTGCCATCAACTCAGCAGCCTCACGAACCTGATGTCGCCAGCCCATTGTCCAGTCTGCCCTCCTCACGGTGTCATCCCGGGCGCAGACCCGGGACCCAGAGCTTCACGCCGTGACCAAGATGACCGAACCAACCTAAACCTTGCTCCGATAAACAGCAGCTCCCAAGAGGAACGCTCTGGAGGTATGAGCGGGATGGGAGACAGCTTTCCTCTCTAGACTAGAGGTGCGGCAATTCAGATGACCGCAGCAAGAACAGCCTATCCTTTGTTCCCAAACTCCGGACAACAAAAAACCCGCCTTCATTATGAGGGCGGGTTCGCTAGAACGACAAAACCCCCGCGCTATAAAGCAACGGGGGTTTTGTATATTGGGTAATTCTGGTTATTTTGAAGATATTTTGTATGTTTATCATGCCCGGCAGCGCCCTACTCTCCCGCGTCTTGAGACGAAGTACCATTGGCGCAGGGGCGTTTCACTTCCGAGTTCGGGATGGGATCGGGTGGGGGCGCCCGCCATAGCCACCGGGCAGGATAAACATACATAATTGCGATCAGCTTGTCTGAGAGTGCTTTGCACCTCAGGCGGATCTTGGTTTACGATCCACGGCTTGAGGTTTCAAGCATCTTTCAGATTGATGATTAGCGTCATCTATCTGATCTTGTATATTGAACTGGTCTATTTTGTTAGCCAAGTGACTGGCTTAGTATTTGTCATTTTCATCCATAGGCTTATCTGCTTTTTTGAGCAGGCCTATGTGACAAACTTAGAAGTTTGTCATTTGTGATTATAGCTTAATGGGAGTGATCAAGCCAATCGAGCTATTAGTAAGGCTCAGCTTCGCATATTACTATGCTTCCACATGCCTCCTATCAACGTGGTGGTCTTCCACGGCTCTCAAGGGAATACTAGTTTCAAGGTGGGTTTCCCGCTTAGATGCCTTCAGCGGTTATCCCTTCCGTACATAGCTACCCTGCAATGCGGCTGGCGCCACAACAGGTCCACCAGAGGTACGTCCATCCCGGTCCTCTCGTACTAGGGACAGATCCTCTCAATATTCCTACACCCACGGCAGATAGGGACCGAACTGTCTCGCGACGTTCTGAACCCAGCTCACGTACCACTTTAATTGGCGAACAGCCAAACCCTTGGGACCTGCTCCAGCCCCAGGATGTGATGAGCCGACATCGAGGTGCCAAACAATGCCGTCGATATGGACTCTTGGGCATCATCAGCCTGTTATCCCCGGCGTACCTTTTATCCGTTGAGCGATGGCCCTTCCACGAGGGACCACCGGATCACTATGACCGACTTTCGTCTCTGCTCGACTTGTCAGTCTCGCAGTCAGGCAGGCTTATGCCATTGCACTCAACGAGCGATTTCCGACCGCTCTGAGCCTACCTTCGCGCGCCTCCGTTACCATTTGGGAGGCGACCGCCCCAGTCAAACTACCCGCCACACACGGTCCGGGTATTGTAGTACCGCGGTTAGATATCCATGAGGACAAGGGTGGTATTTCAAGGATGACTCCACCAAAGCTGGCGCCTTGGTTTCAACGTCTACCACCTATCCTACACATGTCATCACGAATATCAGTGTGAAGCTGTAGTAAAGGTGCACGGGGTCTTTCCGTCTAACCGCAGGAACCCCGCATCTTCACGGGGAATTCAATTTCACTGA